>JAIDJZ010000244.1 GCA_029051965.1 Paramuribaculum sp.
ACGGTGGTCTCTTTCGTTGTGTAGGCGTTCAGTTCGCCGCCGCAAGATTCCATCCGGTTGATGATGTGCCACGATTTGCGGCGTTCAGTTCCTTTAAACAGGACGTGCTCCACGAAATGGGCCAGGCCTTCGTAGCCCGGAGGATCGTCGCGGCTTCCGGCATTTACCGCCGCGCCGAAATATTCTGTTTCGGTCGGTTCGTGGCGATGGACCAGACGGAGTCCGTCGGGAAGGCTGAAAACTTTTATATCGGGTGATGAATTAGTCATTTGAGTCGTTTGATTCTTCAGTATTTGTCGGGCCGTGGCGCTACTGGCGGCGGACCTCCGACGGGGGGCCCTATCGTGGGGTTGGGCCTGCGGTTATTTCGGTTTTCAACGTTGTTTCGGATGACGTTGTAGAGAATGCCTCCGACATCCACGCCGATGGCGGCATTGCCGTTGATTTTATAGTAGGGCTCGACGATAGGCTGTGCTTCCCACCGGTTGGTTACGAGCGACCTGGTGGCCTTCGCACCGACATTTATGCCCCAGTGGTCGTTGATCTCATAGCTCGCATAGCCTCCGAAGGATGGGGCTTCCATGTAGCCGGCCATTGCAGGAGTAAGGGGAGAGGCACCGGTCGAGTAAGACCCGAAAAGAGTCATTGCCCATTTGTCGTTGAACCGGTAGCGCAGGCTGCCTCCGAATCCATAGGCGGTCTGGAGTCCGCGGAAATAGCCGTAGTGTGTGGCAGAGGCATAGGCTGTGAGAGTCAGATTTCCGAATTCCTGCACGAATGAGAGCCTGCCCTGTTCGATTCCCATCAGTCCGGGCATCGAGCTGCGAGATCCGGATGCTGCGATGATACCTCCGTCCCAGAGACGGAACGCTGCGGTTCCGGGAGCGACGGTGACCGACGGCCGGAATGTGCGGCGCGACGGGGCGAATACCGACGGGAGGGCGAGCGTCGATTCAATCGAGGCTATGTAGTCGGGAGA
This sequence comes from Paramuribaculum sp., assembly GCA_029051965.1. GTDB lineage: Bacteria > Bacteroidota > Bacteroidia > Bacteroidales > Muribaculaceae > Paramuribaculum. The sequence continues at coordinate 980 of JAIDJZ010000244.1, forward strand.
GAGGCGTGAGTGGCCGACACTCAGCGAATCGGGCTGGTCCTGCATTGCGGGATTTCCGACGGGCTGCATATAGGATGGGAGCGAATCCCGTGGCGACGCATTTGCCGGCAACCGGTCCGGAGTTTCCTGTTGCGCGCTGGCTCCAAGAACGAAAACGGACATTGCCAGAAATGAAACAATATGCCTTCTTGTCGCGAGATTCACCATAGGTTACAAAATTACGGTTTTTTTGATGAAAACCGAGCCGTTTTTCTTAATTTTGCTGTTAATTATGCTAAACGCTATCCGTAATCTGATCATAGTTCTCTTCACGGCTGCCGCCATTGCAGGATGCGGGAGCGAAAAAGAATCAGACAATCGCCTGACGGTCAGTATTGAGCCTCAACGCTATCTGCTTGAGCGGATTGCCGGCCCGAAGTGGACTGTCACGACATTGCTTGACCGCGGCGAGGATCCCGAGAGTTTCGATCCGTCGGTGGCCGCGCTCCGGAATCTCTACGACAGCAGGGCCTGTTTCATTGTCGGCACTCTCGGTTTCGAACGCGGTCTTCTTGAGGGTGACCGGACCGATGTGAGGCTTTTCGACACCGGCCGCGGAATCGGACTTCTCCACGGAACCCACAGCCATTGTCATCACCATCATGATCACGACCATGATCACGACCACGGTGATGAGGCCGATCCGCATATCTGGACTTCGATCGACAACAGCCGGGCGATGGCCCGCAATATGCTTGAGGCGATGATCGAGCTTGATCCGGCCGATTCGGCTGTCTATCGCGCAAATTACGAAAAACTGGTTGGGCGGCTCGACAGTTGCCGCGCGGCGGTTGCCTCGCTTCTCGATGACAGCCGTGGCGGCGCGTTCATGGTCTGGCATCCGTCGCTGAGCTATTTTGCAGCCGAAAACGAGCTGGAGCAGATTGCCATCGGCTTGGACAATAAGGAGATGTCGGCCGGAGCTTTCAGAAACAACATCGATCTGGCCCGCGACGAGGGTGCGTCGGTCTTTCTTGTGCAGCCCGATTTCGATGCCGGCCGGTCGGTCGCGATCGCCGATGAGGCCGGAGTCAGAAGTGTCATGATCAATACACTCGCCTACGACATTCCATCGGAACTCGTCAGAATCGCGGAAATAATATCCTCTTCAGCGTCTCGTCAAAACTATAGGAAATGAAAATCGAACAACCAGTCATAACGCTCACGGGCGTGAATATGGTCCGCGAAAAAAAGCAGGTGCTCTCCGACGTCAGTCTGACGGTCGGCCGCGGTGATTTTATCGCTGTCACCGGTCCGAACGGCGGCGGAAAGACCACTCTTCTAAGGATAATGCTGAAACTGCTGAAGCCGACAAGCGGCACGGTCAGTTATTTCGATGAGGAGGGACGGCCGACCGACCGGCTTTCGGTCGGCTATCTGCCGCAGAAAAACATGATTGACGCGCGTTTCCCGATCACGGTCAGAGAGGTCGTGGAGCTTGGAATCGCCGGTGAATCAAGGCTGTCGAAGGCCGAGCGGCGAAGCTTTGTCGGCGAGATGATCGATCTTGTCGGGCTGGCCGATAAGGCCGGGGCGAGTCTGGGCAGCCTGTCGGGCGGTCAGCTGCAGCGTGCGCTGATGGCGCGTGCGATCATCAGCCGTCCGTCGGTTCTTGTGCTTGACGAGCCGCTGAGCTATGTCGACCGTCGCTTTGAGCGCCGTATCTATGAAATTGTTGAAAACCTGTCGAAATCGACAACGATCATTCTCGTGTCACATGACATGACGACGATTGCCTCGATGGCCAACCGTCATCTGATCGTCGACCGCACGATCGAGGCGTGTCATTCCGGAAGCCATTTCCTTCACTACGACTGCTGCGACAGGCATCATTCCTGAGAGCCTCGCAGATATTTTGCGACTGCCTGGGCCGAACGGATGCCGTCGATGGCAGCCGAGACGATTCCTCCGGCATAGCCGGCGCCTTCTCCGCATGGGTAGAGCCCGTCGAGCGTGACATGGGCCATCGTCTCGTCGTTGCGCGGCACGCGGACAGGTGCTGAGGTGCGTGTCTCGTCGCCGATGAGGGTGGCTTCCCGGGTGAGGAATCCGCGGTTTTTACGTCCGAATTCCTGAAATCCTTTCTGCAGACGGCTTGCGATAGGCTTCGGAAGCAGTCGGTCGATGCGTGCGGCGTGGATGCCGGGGGCATAGGATGTCTTGGGAAGATTTTTCGAAGGCTGTCCGGCAACGAAGTCTGTCATGCGCTGGGCGGGTGCGGATTGCGAGCGACCCCCACCGTCGGCATAGAAACGCTGCTCGATTGATTGCTGGTAGTGCATCATTTTGAGAGGGTCGTCTCCCTCGATGTCTTCGGGCAACACTTCGACGACCATTCCCGAGTTGGCCCACCGTCCGCATCGTCCGGACGAAGACATCCCGTTGACAACCAGTTCGCCCGGCGCTGAGGCCGCCGGCACGATCACACCTCCGGGACACATGCAGAATGAATAGACGGCTCTTCCGTCGACACGCGTCAGCATCGTGTATTCCGCTGCCGGAAGATATTTTCCGCGTCCGTCAGGGGAGTGGTAGCGTATGCGGTCGATGACCTCCTGAGGATGTTCGAGGCGGACGCCGACAGCGATTCCTTTCGGCTCAAGGTCGATCTTCATGTCGGCGAGCATAGCGTAGACGTCGCGGGCCGAATGGCCGGTTGCAAGAATGACTGGTCCGCGGTAGGTTTTTCCAGATTCTGTTCCGACGCCGGCAGCCATTCCGTTGTCGGTGATGACCGACGTGACTTTTTCGCCGAACCGGACTTCACCTCCGCAGCGTTCGATCGTCTTACGCATCGCTTTGATCACCTCCGGCAGACGGTCGGAGCCGATGTGTGGATGGGCGTCGACCAGAATGGCGTCCTGCGCTCCATGCTGGTGGAAGATCTGGAGTATCTTCTCGACCGGGCCGCGTTTTTTGCTGCGGGTGTAGAGTTTTCCGTCGGAATAGGCCCCTGCTCCGCCTTCGCCGAAACAGTAGTTGGAGTCGGGGTCGACGGTGTTTTCCCGTGCGATGCGTGCCAGGTCAAGGCGTCGCGAGTCAACATCCTTGCCGCGTTCGAGAACAATCGGCCGTACACCTTCCTCGATCAGTCCGAGGGCTGCGAAAAGTCCTGCGGGACCCGCGCCGACGATGATTGCCGACGGTGCGTCGGGGTCGACCGGACGGTAGTCGACCGGAGTATAGGTCAGAGGCGGGGCGTCTTCGTCGACGAACACCTTCAGGGTCAGCTGCACCATCACTCTGCGCTGGCGCGCGTCGATCGAACGGCGCGTTATTTTCAGATCATGAATGCGGTTTGCGTCGATTCCAAGACGCGTGCTTGCCTCGGCGGTGAGCCGGAGGCTGTTCGTGGCTGTAGCGGGATCGACCCGCAGGTTGACTTCTTCGATCATGCCTATTTAACGTTTGTCGGCCGGTTTTTATTTTCCGCCATCGTCGAAAAACGGCGGTTTTCGCGGTGGAGGATTATCCAGGCTGTCACGATGGCTATGACGAAAGCGATGAAGTCGGAGGCCGACATGCTGGCCCACACTCCGTCAATGCCCCAGTGGCGCGGCAGAATGAAGAGCAGCGGCAGAAGAAAGATCAGCTGGCGGGTCAGCGACAGGAATATCGAGATTTTCGGCTTGCCGATCGACTGGAAGAAGTTCTGGATGACGATCTGACATCCGACCAGCGGATAGAAAATGAAGAAAATCCTCAGCCCGCGGTCGGCTATCGCAATCAGCGCTTCGTCGACAGTGAACAGGTTGCTGACAAGCGAGGGGAAGAATTCGGCGGTGATCCATCCGGCCGTGTTGATCGCTACGCCGATCCATACACCAATGAAGAGAGTGCGGCGCACGCGGTTCCATTGACCTGCGCCATAGTTGAATCCGAGGATCGGCTGCATCCCCTGGGTCACACCGAAGACAATCATGACGAAAAACATCGAGGCGCGGTTGATGATTCCGTAGGCGCCGATGGCAATGTTGCCAGCTTCGCCGCCGTAGTCGAGCAGGGCTTTGTTGATGAAGACGACGACAATGCAGGCGCAGACATTCATCAGAAACGGCGACAGTCCGATGGCATAGATGCGCCTGACGATCGACCGGCTCAGCCATTTTCCGTGGCGGCTGAAGCGGATGGGCGTTCTGTGTGAGAGGAAATGCCGGAGCACCCAGATTGCGCCGACGCTCTGTCCGCAGATTGTGGCCAGTGCCGCTCCCTTGATTCCCATTCCGAGCGAGAAGATCAGAATGGGACACAAGGCGATGTTGACGACCACGGAGATCAGCGCAGTGATCATCGCTTTGGCGGGATAGCCCGTGGCTCTCATGACGTTGTTGAGGCCGATCAGTACGAATGAGGCCGGAGTCCCGTAGAGGATGATCTGCATGAATTCGCGGGCGTAGGGGAGGGTTTCAGGG
>JAIDJZ010000245.1 GCA_029051965.1 Paramuribaculum sp.
GCGGGAGCTGCGTCCGACGAGCTGGAGGAAGAGCGTCGAATGGTTGGCATTGCCGTAGAACTGCTCGCGCTGAGCCGGATTAGCCGGCACCGGAATGTCATAGGTCACGAATGAAGCTCCGTCATCGATGGCTCCGTTGAAGTCATATTGCGCAGTTCCCTTGATGTAGCCGCCGATACCGAGAGCGACCTTCCCTTCGCGGTCAAGGAAAAGAAATCGCGGACTCGACGGATCGGCAAAATGGAGATCGTGGGTATCATAGAGAATCGCCACAAGAGCGCCGGCCTGTTCGGGGCTTCCGGTCGCGATGACCGCGCGTTCGGGAATCAGAAACGTGTCAGGCATTTCGCGAGGCTTGAGTGCACTGGCGGGAATTGCGAAAAAGGCTGCGAGCAGAATGATGACGCTCAGAAATGAGTAACGGAACATGGGGGAGGATGAATTATTGTCAAGTTGAACCAGTGATTATCCGCTCTGGAGCGGAGGAGCTGAAAATAAAACACCCCGAAAGGCTTCTTCGTTCGGCGCAGAAAACAAAAAAATAACCGTTGCCTCATCGTGACGGGGCAACGGATATTTTTTGAAGTTCAGTTGGTGGCTCGCCTAAGCGGGTCGCCTTTCTTACTTCTGAGCTGCAACTGAGTCGACAGCCTCCGAAACGGCAGCGACAACAGTGTCGACAGGAGCGGCAGTAGTGTCTTCCACAAGAGTCACAGTTTCTTCTTCGATGAGAAGTGCTTCTGTGGAATCGGCGGCTGCAGCCTGAGCTTCTTCTTTAGCTTTGCTGTTGCAGGCGACAAGTCCCGCTGCGGCTACTACAGCTAATGTAAGAACAACTTTTTTCATAACTTTTTAGTTTTCAAATTAGGGGTTAAATAGGTTTTTTGATCATTGATATAGCTTATCAATGTTTAATAACTCCGGAAGGGTGTAATTTGTTCGCGCAATACCGGATTTTTTTTCACAGACCGTCAGAAAGAATAGGACAGTCCGATCGACGGAGCGAAAGCGTGACATTTGTAGTCGGCCACGAACTCCTTGGGTTGCTGAGTAAGCATGTCGCCATATGAGCACTTGGCATTGTCGACCCCAAGTCCCGCTACATACATGAATGCGAAGTCAATCGAAAGCTGGCTGACCGGGCGGAATGAGAATCCGACAGTCGGTTCGATCTTTGTCATTCCGGGGGTTTCGGGGTTGTAGTTATCGCGGTTGACGGGAGATGTGTCGACCATCAGACCGAGACGGAGATCAGCACGATCAGTGACGGCATACTGTGCACCGACATGGTAGGTCAGCGAGTTTTTGTAGTTTTTGGGAATATTCTGGTTGAAGTTTTGCTGAAGGATTTCTGAGAGTTCGGGGAAAGTGATTTCGAGATTTTTATAGGCTTTCCATCCGGTCAGAGTCACATCGGCGGCAATTGTCCATCGGCTGTCGGGCTTGAACGACGCACCGACATTGAGCACGAAGGGAAAGGGCATTTCAGAGGCGAAATTCGCTTCGTTGATAAATACGAGCTGCATGTTTGCCAGCATTC
>JAIDJZ010000246.1 GCA_029051965.1 Paramuribaculum sp.
TATCGGTGTCGTGATCGGCCACGAAATGACCCACGGCTTCGACGACCAGGGACGCAACTTCGACGCAGCCGGCAACGTGGTCAACTGGTGGACCGACGAAGACACAAAAGCCTTCTCAGAGATGACCAAAGGCCTCGGCGCCCAGTTTGACGCCGTTGAAGTGCTTCCGGGACTTTTCGCCAACGGAACCTACACAATGGGCGAAAACATCGCTGACCAGGGCGGTCTCCGCGTTGCCATGACAGCCTTCCTCGACTCACAGAAAAAGAAAGGTGTCGATGTTGAAAACGTGACTATCGACGGTCTGACTCCCTTCCAGGTCTTCTATCTGAACTATGCCAACCTCTGGGGCCAGAACATCCGCGAAGAAGCAATCCGCTCGCTGACAACAGGCGACGTGCACTCGCTCGGCGAAAACCGTGTCAATGTGACCCTCCGCAACCTCGAGCCCTTCTTCAAGGCATTCCAGATCAAAGAGGGAGATCCCTTGTTCCGCCCCGAATCAGAACGCGTGATCATCTGGTAATCCCTCTCGGAAGTCAACCGACTCCCCCCCCACAACGGACCCGGCGCCCCAATGGCCCGGGTCCGTTTTTTTGTCTGTCACGCTGCCACAGGGGTGGATGAGGGCGAGGGGCAAGGGGCTCGCTGTCAATAGTAAATAAAGTTTAAAGGTGCGCTTTTTATGACATATGTCATATATGACTGCGCAATTTGTTGGTAATTTTGCAGTTGGTTTGGTAGGACTATTTGCCAAACCGCATCAACAAACAACACAATAGATTAACAACCAGATTTTTAAGGTAAGAAAACTAAATAATGACAAGATTGAAAGAAATGAACCGTAATGTGCTGAAATCAGCGTCGGCAATAGCTCTCGGCGCTGTAATGACCATGACAGTGACATCATGCGGCTCCAAGCAAGAGCAGATGCAGATGCCCGACCCGCAGATTGCAGTGATGCAAGTGAACCCGTCGAACGCCCACAACTCAATCGAATATCCGGCGCTCATCAAGGGTAAGACAGACATTGAAATCCGTCCCCAGATTTCCGGATTCATCACAAAGGTACACGTAGACGAAGGTCAGCACGTGAAAAAAGGCCAGACACTTTTCACCATCGACCAGGTCTCATATGAAGCGGCTCTCCGTCAGGCCCAGAGCTCTGTCGCCAACGCAAAAGCCGCTGTAAACGCAGCAAAAACCCGTGTTTCGACCGCAAAGATGACAGCGGACACAAAACGCGATCTTCTCAATAAGAACATCATCAGCCAGTTTGAATATCAGGTAGCCGACAATGATCTTCAGTCGGCTCAGGCTGCTCTTGCACAGGCTGAGGCAGCTCTTGCACAGGCCAATTCCCAGGTGACAATCGCCCAGAAGAATCTGGCCTACACAGTCGTGACCGCTCCGAGCGACGGTGTTGTCGGTTCGATTCCGAGCCGCGAGGGTTCGCTTGCGTCGCCCTCTTCGGCCCAGCCTCTGACAACGATCTCAGACAATTCGGAAATCTATGCCTACTTCTCGCTGACCGAGAAGGATCTTCTCGACATGACCGACGGCGGCCAGCGCTCGCTCGTACAGGCCATCGAGGCGATGCCTGAGGTCTCGCTCAAGCTTGCCAACGGCAACGAATATCCGATCAAGGGTAAGGTTGCTACGGTCAACGGTCTGATCGACACTTCGACAGGTGCGGCCAGCGTGCGTGCCCTCTTCAACAACCCGAGCGGAATGCTCCGCAGCGGCAGCACCGGCAGCGTCATCATTCCGGTCAACACGCCCGATGCGATGGTCATCCCCCAGAAGGCCACGTATGAGGTTCAGGACCGTCGCTTTGTCTATGTTGTCAACGACAGCAACAAGGTCGCAAGTGTTCCTGTGACCGTTCTCGAGATTTCCGACGGACAGAATTTCGTTGTCACTTCAGGTCTCAAGGCAGGCGACCGCATTGCGATCGAAGGCGTAGGCTCGAAGCTCAAGGACGGAATGAAGATCACTCCCGTCGATGCCGCTTCCCAGCCCCAGCGCGCAGCAGCCGCAGCAGCCGGCCAGGCTCCCGCAGCAAAATAAGTTCTTCTCCCGGACAGACAGCCCAACCGCTCTCCCGGCTGACTGCCAACCAAACAACAACCAATCCTCAACAAAACTTCACCTTTTCATCTTGAAGTGATTCAATTATGAAATTAGATACATTTATCAATCGGCCGGTGCTCTCGACGGTGATCTCGATCTTCATCGTCCTCTTCGGTATCATCGGACTGGTATCGCTTCCGATCACCCAGTTTCCGGACATAGCACCGCCAACAATCCAGGTATCAACCACCTATCAGGGTGCAAACGCCCAGGCTGTGCTCAACTCCGTGATCGCACCTCTTGAAGAATCGATCAACGGAGCAGAAGGCATGACCTACATGGAATCGACCGCAACCAACACCGGTTCGGCCACTATCAATGTCTACTTCGAGCAGGGTTTCGACCCCGACATGGCAGCTGTCGACGTGCAGAACCGTGTGGCTAAAGCACAGAGCCTTCTGCCTGCCGAAGTAACCAAGGTCGGAGTGCTCACACAGAAGCGCCAGACCTCAATGCTTGTCGGTGTGAACCTCTACGACGCCTCGGGAAAATATTCCGAAGACTTCGTGGAAAACTATATGAAGATCAACATCGTGCCGCAGATGCAGCGTATTTCCGGCGTCGGCGACGTGATGGTGATGGGTGCCGACTATTCGATGCGTATCTGGCTGAAGCCGGATGTGATGGCTCAATATCATCTCGAACCGTCGGACATCACGATGGCACTTGCCGAACAGAACATCGAGGCTGCTCCGGGTGCATTCGGCGAACAGGGCAACCAGAGTTTCCAGTATATCATGCGCTACAAAGGACGTCTTGTCACACAGGAGCAGTTCGAGGACATCGTTGTCCGCGCCAACAGCAATGGCGAAGTGCTCCGTCTGAAGGATGTTGCCGAAATAAAGCTCGGACGTATGACCTACGGTTTCCACGGCGCTCTCAACGGACACACCGGCGTCACTGCAATCGTGTTCCAGACCGCCGGATCAAACGCAACCAAGATCATCGAAGACTGTCTTTCGTTCGTAGACCAGATAAAGAAAGATCTTCCGGATGGGCTTGAGATCGCTATCCCGATGAACAACAACGACTTCCTCTATGCGTCGATCCATCATGTGATCCAGACCCTTATCGAGGCGTTCATCCTTGTGTTCTTCGTGGTCTACATCTTCCTTCAGGACATCCGTTCGACAATCATTCCGGCCATCGCGATTCCGGTGGCGCTTATCGGTACGTTCTTCGGAATGAAGCTGATCGGATTCTCGATCAACCTCATCACCCTTTCCGCACTCGTGCTTGCGATCGCGATTGTGGTCGACGACGCGATTGTGGTCGTCGAGGCGGTCCACGCCAAGCTCGACGTTGGCTACAAGAATGCGCGCAAAGCCTCTATTGACGCGATGAACGAAATCGGCGGCGCTATCGTTTCGATCACGCTCGTCATGATGCTCGTGTTCATTCCGGTGTCGTTCATGTCGGGAACTTCGGGTGTGTTCTACCAGCAGTTCGGTCTGACGATGGCCATCGCCATCGGACTTTCGGCGATCAACGCGCTTACGCTTTCGCCGGCACTCTGCGCCGTGTTCCTCAAACCCCACGACGAGACCCACGGCGACAAGAAGCGCAATGTCGTGCAGAGATTCCACATGTGGTTCAACACGTTCTATGATGCCCGTCTCGAAGGCTATAAAAAGGGCGTAAACTTCTTCATCCGCCACAAAGTCTCTTCGTTTGTCATCGTGGCCATAGCTATTGTCACGCTTGTGTTGCTCATGCGCCGCACACCGACCGCTCTCGTCCCCAACGAAGACACTGGAACGATCTTCTGCATGGTCGACATGCCTCCGGGCACCTCTCAGGAGCGTACCGGCAAGGTACTCGCTCAGGTCGATTCGATCATGGCAAAAATTCCGGCAATCGAAACCCGCACAATGATCGACGGCTATTCGTTTATCGCCGGACAGGGTGCGACCTACGGAACATTCATCGTCAAGCTCAAGGACTGGGCCGAACGCGGAAAAGACGAAAGCTCCGACGCGATCATCGGTCAGCTCTACGCGCTGACAGGTCAGTACATAAAGGATGGCCGCGTCATGATCTTCGCGCCGCCGATGATCTCGGGTTATTCGATGACCAACGGTTTCGAAATCAAGATGCAGGACAAGACCGGCGGCGACATCAACGAATTCTTCACCGTTGTCCAGACATTCCTCGGCGCGCTCAACCAGCAGCCTGAGATCCAGATGGCCTACACGACATTCAACCCGACATTCCCGCAGTATCTCGTCGACGTCGACGCAGCCAAGTGCAAACAGGCCGGTCTGTCGCCTTCGACCGTACTGTCTACGCTCCAGGGGTACTACGGAGGTCTTTATGTCTCGAACTTCAACCGTTTCGGTAAGCTCTACCGCGTGATGATGCAGGCTTCGCCCGAGGCCCGTGTATCGCCTGAAACGCTCAACAACATCAAGATCAGAAACGGAGCCGAAATGGCGCCGATCTCCAACTTCGTCAAGCTGACCCGCGTCTACGGTCCTGACCTTCTGAACCGTTTCAATATGTTCCAGTCGATCTCAGTCAACGGATCGCCGAAGCCGGGCTATTCGTCGGGCGACGCCCTCGCGGCAATCGAACGCGTAGCCAACGAAATGCTTCCGCAGGGCTACGGCTACGAATATGCCGGTATGACGCGCGAGGAAGCTTCTTCGTCGGGCAACCAGACCGCCATCATCTTCGGTCTCTGTCTGCTCTTCGTCTACCTCCTTCTGTCGGCCCAGTATGAAAGCTACATGCTTCCGTTCGCCGTGATCCTTTCGATTCCGTTCGGTCTTATGGGAACATTCATCTTCGCCGACCTGCGCGACATCTCGAACAATATCTATCTCCAGATCGCGCTTATCATGCTTATCGGTCTTCTGGCCAAGAACGCCATCCTCATCGTTGAGTTCGCGCTCGAACGCCGCCGCACCGGCATGTCGATCGCCAAAGCAGCCGTCGATGGCGCTGCAGCCCGTCTGCGCCCGATCCTCATGACCTCGCTCGCCTTGATCATCGGTCTGTTGCCTATGATGTATGCCAGCGGTGTGGGTGCCAACGGAAACAAGGCCCTCGGCACAGGTTCGGTCGGAGGTATGCTCATCGGTATGATCTTCCAGATCTTCCTTGTTCCGGCACTGTTTGTGACCTTCCAGATCATTCAGGAAAAGATCACACCGCTCAAATGGGTCGACACCGACAATGAAGGCATCGAAAACGAGCTGGAGCAGTACTCCAAATAACCAAAGAAAACAACAAACATCACTCTGACGCGATTCAACAAATGAAAACTCGCAAGACAATCATAGCTGCATCAGCCCTGGCCATTTCGATGGCCGGGCTCAGCAGCTGTAACATATATAAAAAATACGAGACTCCCGACTCGACGGCACTCACCGCCGAATATAAAAAGGCTCTTGAATCGGAAATCGATTCGACCGCTTTCGGGAATCTGCGCTGGCAGGAAGTCTTCACCGACCCGACTCTCGCCTCGCTCATTCAGCAGGCTCTGGACAACAACACAAACCTTAAGAACGCAAAGCTGAACGTCGACATAGCCCACGCCCAGCTCAAAGGCGCCAAACTGGCCTATCTGCCTTCGGTGGCTCTCGCTCCGAGCGGACAGGGCAGCAAATTCTTCACCGATCCCTCGCAGAACATGTCGTGGGGCTACAATATCCCGCTCGCTGTCAGCTGGGAGATCGACGTCTTCGCCAAGCTTCTCAACGGCAAGCGAGGTGCCCAGGCTGCCTACGAACAGAGCGAAGCCTACCGACAGGCCACACGCTCGCAGATCATCTCGTCTGTCGCCACCTGCTACTACACGATCGCAATGCTTCAGTCGCAGCTTGAAACGAGCCAGTCGACAGCCAAGCTCTGGGAAGAAAGCGTCCAGACTATGAAAGATCTCAAGGAGGCAGGCCGACTGACGGAAGTGGCTGTAGTCCAGAGCGAAGCCCAGTACTACGGAATCCTCGCTTCGATCACCGACATCGAAGTGTCGCTCCATGAGATGAACAACACGATGTCGCTTCTTCTCAACGTGATGCCGCAGCGATGGGCAATCCCGTCGTCGGCGACACTCAGCAGCCCCGCGATCGCACGCGAGGCAATCCCGATGCGCGAACTCGCCTCACGTCCCGACGTGGCCGCTGCCGAACGCAGCCTGGCTGTAGCCTACTACTCGACCAACAGCGCCCGCGCAGCCTTCTATCCCGGCCTTTCGATCACAGCCAACGGCGGATTCACCAACATGCTCGGCTCGGCCATCGTCAACCCGGGCAAATTCTTCATCAATCTGGCCGGCTCGCTGACCGCTCCCCTCTTCTCGCGCGGACAGAACATTGCCCGTCTCGAAGCCGCAAAAGCCCAGCAGCAGCAGGCGATGAACAACTTCGAATATGCCCTGATGAGCGCCAGCGCCGAAGTTTCGGACGCGCTGACCCTCTATGCGAAGAGCGTCGAAAAGAACAAAGCGCTCGAAGTTCAGGCCTCGAAGCTGTCAAATGCGGTCGACTACACTCAGGAACTGCTCAAGCTCGGCTCCTACGGCACAACCTATCTCGATGTGCTGACGGCCCAGCAGGGTCTGCTGCAGGCCCAGATCTCGTCGATCACTGCTCTTAACGCTCAGAACCGCGCGCTCATCAACCTCTACCAGTCACTCGGCGGAGGCCGCTGATCGCGCCGGCCCATCGGTTCAGATAAACTTTTCCGGACTCCGGAGAGTTTATCTGAATATATTCCTTACATCATTCCATATCCAACAATTTAATCACCTCTTTTGCCATGATCAGTCCATTAGCCCACGTTGATCCTGCCGCAAAGATCGGCAACAACGTAACAATCCATCCATTCGCGTTTATCGACGCCGACGTTGTCATCGGCGATAACTGTGAGATCCATCCCTATGTCAGCATTGTCCGCGGCACACGCCTCGGAAAAAACAACCGGATCTACCAGAACTCCGTCATCGGAGCAGATCCGCAGGATTTCCGATGGAAGAACCAGCCATCATTCTGCACGATAGGCGACAACAACGTCATCCGCGAGAATGTGATCATCAACCGCGGATTCAATTCCGAAGAAGGAACCATTGTAGGCAACGACTGTTTCATCATGGCAATGACCCACATCGGCCATGACTCGGTGATTGAAGGTCAATGCGTGCTCGGCAACAATGTCGTCATCGCCGGCGACGCTCGCGTCGGACAGTGCTGCATCCTCTCGTCGGCCGTCATGCTCCACGAAAACTCGCGTATCGGCAACTGGGTTCTCGTCAAAGGAGGCTGCCGCATCTCCGGAAACGTACCTCCATATATCATTATGGCCCACAACCCGGCATCCTACTTCGGCGTCAACGCTTTTGTGCTACGCAAAAAAGGCCACACCGAAGAGCAGATCGACGAAATAGCCAAAGCCTACCGCCATGTCTATCAGTGCGGGACATCGGTTTTCAACGCAATGAAGCGCATCGAAGCCGACATCGAGCCATCTCCGATCCGCGACTCTATTCTCGGATTCATCCGCGAATCAAGGATGAAACTCGTCGGCATACCGCGCGACCTCGAATAAGATCTCAAGGAAATTTTTCGTTTTCCATTCCATATATGAGGCGCTGTGTCAAAATTTTGACACAGCGCCTGTTCGTTTCCACCCGATGGCGAGGGGTGCTGTCAGAATGGTTCAGGCGGCAGAAGCATTCCGACACACCCTCCTTTCGTCTGACACCGGTCTGAATCCCGCATCAGCAAACGAAACCACGCAAATCGGCCATCTGTGCAGGCTTTTGCAAAAATCGCTTGGCAGTATAGATTTTATTGCTAATTTTGCAGCGCTAAAATAAAGCCAATCATGAAAGCAACTATCCGATTACTGTTAATTCTTCCGGCGCTGCTGTCTGTCATGACAGGTCACGCCGAAGCGCCTGCCGGCTACTACTCTTCCTGCGAAGGAAAGACGGGGCAGGCCCTGCTCAAGGCTCTTTGTCAGAAAATCAGTTCCCATGTGAATGTGGGCTATGACGGCCTTTGGTCAGTCTATGCGAAATCCGACGTCAGAGAGGACGGAACCCTCTGGGACATCTATTCGACCAAGCGCTGGCCATCGAATTTCAAACGCTGCGGAAACTACAGCGTCGTCGGCGACTGTGTCAACCGCGAACACTCTCTTCCGAAAAGCTGGTGGGGCGGCGGAAAATCGACCCAGTACTCCGACGCATTCCACCTCTACCCGACCGACGGAAAAGTCAACGGCCAGCGCTCGAACTATGCCTTCGGAGAATGTGCCAACGGCACTTCCCTGCCGGCAAGCGGCAGCGTGAAACCGCTCGGCCGACTCGGCTCGTCGACCTTCTCCGGCTTTTCCGGAACGGTGTTCGAGCCCGACGACGAATATAAAGGCGACCTTGCCAGAAGCTACTTCTACATGGCCGCATGCTACAACAACATAATTTCGGGATGGACCAGCGGAAACGGCAAAGATATGCTTGCCGGCAACTCCTATCCAGTGTTCCGTGAGTGGGCCGTCAACCTTCTGCTCAAATGGGCTCGTCAGGACGAGGTCAGCCAGAAAGAGATCAACCGCAACGAAGCGATCTACTCGTTTCAGGAAAACCGCAACCCGTTCATTGACCATCCCGAGCTGATCGAATACATCTGGGGCGACAAAGTCGGACAGGCCTGGTACTCGACCGGATCGAAAGATCCGGTGTTCCAGTTTCCGGTCCAGGACTCACAGATTGAATTAGGCATTGCCGCCTGCGGAATCGCCCGCTCGGCAAAGGTGACGGTCAAGGGGCTGAACCTGACAGAAAACGTAACTGTTTCCGCAACCGGCAGCTTCTCTGTCAGCCCGACGTCCCTGACAGCCGCACAGGCTAACGCCGGTTCTGAAGTAACCGTCACCGTCAACGCGCCCTCGGCCGGCGATGCCGAAGGAATTCTGACCGTCAGGAGCGGCAATCTCAGCCGTTCGGTCGACCTCCATGCCGAAATCGTCGACGGACTGCCGGCGAAAATCACAGGCATCACCTCATCCGGATTCACGCTGACATGGGTCAACCTCCACTCATCACAGCCGTCAGCGACCTACGGCATCGATGTCCGCCTTGGAACAGAGTCTGTTGCCGGATTCCCCAAAACCGTAGCAGCTTCCGACGAAGCCCTCGAAGTCACCGGACTTGAGCCCTCGACGACCTACAGCGTCTCGTTCCGCGACGTCCCCGGACTTGCCAACCTGCCCAAACTGACGGCAACAACCGCCGATCCTGTTCCCTCGATCCAGGTTCTCTTCGACGGCAAGCTCCATCTGACATCCGTTCAGGGAGAGCCCTCGGAAATCGCAGAGCTGCTCCTTGAGACTGAAAATATCGACACCGAAATCGACGTCAAGGTAGAAGCGCCCTTCGAAGTCTCGACCGACAAATCGACATGGGCCGCTTCGACAACTCTTGCTGCCGACGAAGACCGATTCTATCTGCGTCTGGGAGCGGCTGACGCCGGCGAATACCGCACGGACATTGTGCTCACCGCAGGAAGCTACTCGACCGACAATGCATCGGCAACCGCAAAGGTGTCGGCCGTCGGAGGAGCCTTCCTCGAAGACTGGGAAGAGGTCGAAGACCCGACAAACACAGTGAAGGCCTACTCGTCGACAACATTCCGCGGAACTGCATCGACATGGGCCGTCAACGACGGCGGATTCGGAACCGCATCGCAGGACAAGGACTTCAACAACTCCGTGACCCTGCGCATGGGCAAAAATGCCACATCTTCGATCGCAATGGCTGAGGACAAAGA
>JAIDJZ010000247.1 GCA_029051965.1 Paramuribaculum sp.
CGGGTCTGTCAGTCGGTATCTTCAAAATACACCCGTTCGAAAGTCCGGAAAACTCTCCCGAAAGAATTTGCCTATATTATCGAGGAACTGCTCCACGAATCCCCCTCCGACGACAACAAGCAGGACTATTTCAACTGCATCATCGAAACAATCATATCGACCGGACAGGCCGACTCCTTCATTGTAGCCCTATGTCAGGTCATCCAGAATCTCAGCATCGACCAACTCCACATTCTCGGAGACGTCTACGACAGGGGCCCCGGCGCACATCTGATCATGGACATGCTATGCAACTATGGATCGTTCGACATCCAGTGGGGCAACCACGACGCGCTGTGGATGGGCGCAGCCGCCGGCAACGACTGCTGCATAGCAAACGTCCTTCGCCTCTCACTACGCTACGGCAACATGGCGACTCTTGAAGACGGCTACGGAATCAACCTTGTTCCGCTGGCCACTTTCGCAATGGAGATCTACGGCGACGACCCCTGCTCCAGCTTCGGACCTCACACTGACAGCGACGGGTCCGAACAGAGCCAGAAATCGCTCCGCCTTCTCGCCCGGATGCACAAAGCTATAAGCATCATCCAGTTCAAACTTGAAGCTGCCATGATCGACCGCCATCCCGAATGGCACATGGCCGACAGAAAACTGCTCGAACACATCGACCTAAGCCGAGGCGTCTTCTCTATCGGCGGAACAGACTATGAGATGAGTGACACTTCATTCCCGACAATAGATCCGGCCGACCCATATAGTCTCACTCCCGAGGAAGCTCAGCTCGTCGAAAAGCTCCACCACTCTTTCGTCATAAGCTCCCGGCTGAAACGCCACATCGACTGCCTGCTTTCCAACGGCTGCATGTTTGGAATCTTCAACTCCAATCTTCTGTTCCACGCCTCGATGCCCCTCAATGCCGACGGAACGCTCAAGGAAGTAGCCGTTGGTGACGGACGCTACAAAGGAAGCGAACTGTTCCACAACATCGGAATGATAATGCGCTCGGCCTTCAACGACGACACTCCGCAGCCCCGACGGGACTATGCGCGCGACTACTACTGGTATCTGTGGTGCGGACCCGACTCCCCGCTGTTCGACAAATCCAGAATGGCTACATTCGAACGCTACTTCCTTGTCGACAGAGCCACCCACCGCGAAGAAAAAGGCCACTACTACGAACTGCGCAACAACGAACAGGTCTGCGACATGATCCTCGACGCGTTCAACGTCAAAGGCAGCCACCGCCACATCATAAACGGACATGTCCCGGTCCGCACAAACATCGGTGAATCCCCAATCCGTGCCAACGGAAAACTGATGGTCATCGACGGCGGTTTTTCCAAAGCCTACCACACAACCACTGGAATTGCCGGCTACACACTCGTCTACCACAGTCGCGGATTCCAGCTCGTCCAGCACGAACCGTTTTCTTCAACCGAAGACGCGGTCATCAACGGAACAGACATCGTCAGCACGACTCAGATCGTCGAGCTGAGCAGCCACCGCATGCGCGTGCGCGACACCGACAAAGGGCGCGAACTCCAGTCGCAGATCAACGAACTGATGGAGCTTCTCTACGCCTTCCGCCACGGCATTATCAAAGAGCGACCCGCCAACTGACCCGACACGCGGCAAACCTCTGCCCACGACTGCTGCCCAGTGTCAAATCAACAGTTTTTCGACTCTGATTGAACACGTCCGACATATTTTTATTATTTTTGCACTCAATTAAGCAAATTTTTCTCCCCAGATGAAAAGACTCACCCACTACATCATAGCAGCCCTTGCTGTCACCGGATTGCTGGCCGGCTGCAAAAGCGAACCGAAATGGCACGTTGACGGACGCATCGAAGGCGCCGAAGGACAGACAATGTATGTCGAAGCCTCCGAAAACGGACAATGGTACATACTCGACTCTGTCGCACTTGGAAATTCCGGCAACTTTTCATTCACCCAGGATGCCTGCGGCTATCCCGACATCTATCGTCTCCGTCTTGACGACAAAACCCTTTATTTCCCGATCGACAGCATCGAGACCGTAACAGTCGTCTCGAAAGCCGCAGCATTCGACCATGACTACACACTTGCAGGTACAGAAGCCGCCGAACAGCTCATGAACGTCGACCGGAAAGTTTTAGGCGCTCTGACCTCAACCCCAGGAAAAGACTGGAAACCCGATTCCGCACTAAAGCGCGAATTGTCTCTGATGCTGCTCGAAAATCCTGCGGGCATTGTCTCCTACTATATAATCAACAAGAAAATCGGCGGTGTCCCCCTCTTCAACCCCAACGACCGCAACGACCTGAAAGTCATCGGCGCGGTGGCAAACGCCTTCACCAACTACCGTCCGGCCGATCCGCGCACCAAATATCTGCGCAACCTCTTTCTGACCAACAAGCGCGTCACTCTCCCGGCCGACACGATCATCGCCAAAGAGACAACTATCATCGACGTGAACCTCTACGACCGCAAAGGTGTCAAACAGAGCCTCGAACAGATCGCAGGCAAAAACCGCGTCGTGATCCTTTCGTTCACAGCCTACTCATCCGACTACTCTCCTGCCCTCAACATCGAGCTTAACAAGCTCTACACAAAACACCATGACAACGGGCTGGAAATCTATCAGATCGGATTTGATGAAAACGAATACAACTGGCGAGAGACAGCCTCTAACCTCCCCTGGATCTGCGTCTACAACGCTCCGACCGACGGCCCTCAGGTGCTGAACTCCTACAACATCGGCGCGCTTCCCGCTATGTTCGTCATCCAGAATGGTGAAATACGCGAACGTCTGACCGACGCGACCAGAATCGAACAGGCTGTCGCCAGATACCTGTAATGAAAAAACTCGATGTTGCCATAGCCACCTGGCAACCGGAAGGCATCCATCGGGTCGAGGCAATGAATCTGCCCCGGCTCGATGGTGTCGGTTATGTGATTTCATGGCAACAGCCAGGCAACGATGCCTCCGTACCACGCTCTCTTCTTGAGCGCGACGATATCGAAGTCCACATTTTTAATGGCAGCGGAGTCTCCGCCAACCGCAACAACGCCCTGGACCACTGCTCCGGGGAAATCGTTCTGTTTGCCGACGACGACATGACCTACACCCCCGACCGGCTTATCGCTGTCATCGAAACTTTCCGAAAAAATCCCGACATTGATGTCGCGACATTCCGCTACGACGGAGCCTGCAAAACATATCCCGGCTCTCAGACCATTCTCGGATTCCCCCTTCCGAAAAACTACAGTGTCGCAACGGTCGAAATCGCCGCACGACGAACATCGGCCCTCCGCATCGGCTTCGACCCGCTTTTCGGTCCCGGAGCTCCTGTCTGGCAGGCCTCGGAAGATGAAAAATTTCTCTATGACGCACGTAAAGCATGCTGCCGCTGCATGTTTTTCCCGACAACCGTCACCTCTCACCCCCATCCGTCAACCGGCGACCGGCCGATAGCAGCCTCTCCCGGAATCTGCGCCGCAGCCGGAAAAATGATCCGGCTCGAATATCCCCGCTCATGGATGCCGAGAATAATCCTGAAAGCGATACGTCAGAAGAAAAAAGGAGCGCCGATTCTTTTCACGCTCCGCCACATGCTTCGCGGAGCAGTCAGCGACGGAAACGCATGAAAGCCAGACGCAGACGGGCCTTGACCGGCACTGCGGCAGGCCACTCTTCCGCCAGCATCCTGAGCCTCGCGTAACGCTCCGGAGTGAATGCCGACGACGCAAGCCCCGCCAGATAGCTGATTTTCGAATCCAGATTGCCCCTTACTGAATCCGGATCGACAGAATAGATTCTGATCAGATCGACCAGACACGTCGCCGCCTTAACATAGAAATCAAACAGCGCGCCCTCCGAACGACTGTTCGAAACCGTAGACTCTCCGACCACATAAGCCGTGGCTTCGACCGGAAGATAACCGAACGGACCGCGCGAAGACAGCGCTACGATAACCGGCAGATCCTCGCAGCCCCATTCCCGGCGCCTGACCGAATCCACTCCTCTGCAGGCCATCACATCTTTGAGCACACCCCTGCGGAACATCATTGCCGACAGTAGCGGGAAATCATTGACAGCGCCCATAACACGCCTCATCATCTCACCACCCTCCGAACGGCATGCATACTTTCTATACCGCTCCGTCTGCGACGACAGAACCGACGCACCGTTCTCTACGATACGCCAGTCGCTCATCACTGCAACATCCGAAGGATTTGACCGGAGAAAATCCCGTTGAGACTGCATTCGCTCCTGACACGGCCAGTAGTCATCACCCGCACAGTCTGCCACAAACTCACCACGGCACACGGCAAGGCAATCAAAATAATTGTCCACAACCCCCTTGTTCGGAGCCTCCGGAAGCAGACGGATCCGCTCCGGATAGCGCAGGGCATAGTCGCAGCAGATCTCTCGCGTACCATCCGACGAGCCATCCTCGCCCACTATGATCTCGAAATCAAAGTCACACTCCTGCGCGAGAATACTGTCCAGAGCCCTCGCAATCGTCCCCTCCTGATTATACGTGACGACGATGACACTTACCTCACGATCACTCATTTTTCAAGACGTTTAAGAACAACTTCCACCAGACGCGCCGCAACAGACTCAGGATTGTGGTCGGAACTCCAGCGCGCTTTAGCTCCCTCTCGCAGACGGCCGCTACGGATGTCACTGTCGATATAAGGCAGCATCCCTCTGATAAACTCCTCCTTCGTCGGCGAACCACCGAGCATGACGCAGCACTCATCGTCGAAAACATCATCCACACCAGCGCTCTCCACGACAACAACCGGCACCCCGGCCGACAGCGCACGACACAGATCCACGAACGGAGGCCTATGCGACCCGCTGAAATCAACCATCCAGTCGACAGCCCCGCGTCCGAACGCCTCTTCAATCGATCCGCAGGATTCGACCACCAGATTCTCCGGAATCCGCAAGCCACCCTCCTGCATGACCGGCGCATCGCCGGCCACACGCCATTCGATTCTCGATCCGGGACGCGCAACCGCCATTCCGACCATCATTTCAAGCGTACTCTGCCCATTGTCTGCCGAGACAAAAGTCAATGCATGATCCTCGGTTCGGTGACCGCCGACAGCACTCATCTGAACGACAGCGCAGCCGATTGAAGTATAAAGCTCTTCTCTGGCAATATGCCTGACACCCGTCGCTCCCGACAGCCCTACGCCGACCTCTCCGGCAACTGATGTCCCATACGTGACCACGGCATCATACTCCAAACTCCGCTGCCCCATTATCTGCCTGACAGACTTTCTGACCTTCAGCCTGTTGCCGAGCCGGCCGAGAAGCCCTTCCGCACCGGCCGGCACTGTGACACAATCCAGCCGGCCCACAACCGGACGCAAAGCCTCCGCCTCTGCAAGAGCCACACTATCGCCACACTCGGTGACAATCAATAATCTGAGTTCTTTTCCGGACATTCTTCTATATTCATATATTTCATTAAGTAAGTGTTCAAATTTAATTTATACAATATGCGAGCTTATTTTTTTAGCCGATGCCGGTGCGGAGGGAAGGAGAATATCGAGATATTCGACTGATCGACAATCCGGAAGCGGCAGAAAAGAAGCTGCAGAT
>JAIDJZ010000248.1 GCA_029051965.1 Paramuribaculum sp.
GAGTCCGACGGCGGAGATTACTGTCGGGAGTCGTGTGACAGACACATATTCTACCTTCTCGGATCTGTCTCTTTTCCATGACGGCGATGTTGAGATCGAATCGGTCACGCTTGATGACGGAACGTGCATCGATAATCCGACGGTTGATCATGGCCGCGGTTCGACAAGAATTCTTCTTCCGAGAGCAACCGGCAGTGCGACTGTCCGTTTCCGTCCTCTTTCAGGTTTCTCTCTTTACGGAGCCTATCTGTCAGGAAGCCGCCCCGGAATATTCTATAATGTGATCGGTAACAATGGGGCGACATACAATTCCTATAACCGGGTGTCGTCTTTCGGGCGGGGTGTGGCGTCGATGGACCCCGATCTGATCATCGTTTCGCTTGGAACGAACGAAGCGTTCGGAAATGTTGACGAGGCTCGCATGATCGATCAGATCGACCGCCTGGTGGCGGATCTCAGTAGAAGCAACCTCGGGGCGCAACTGCTTCTTGTCACTCCGATGGAGTGTCAGCGCCGCAGCGGTAAAGGCTATGTCGTGAATTCAAACGTCAAGACTATAAGAAATATAATCGTTCAATACGGTAAGGACCATCATATACCTGTCTATGACTGGTATGCGATGGCAGGGGGCGATTCCGCCTCGAACAAGTGGATCGGCGAAGGCCTCTATGGCAAAGACCGGATCCATCACACGGTCAAGGGCTACAGAGTGACCGGATTTATGCTTTATGATGCTTTGACAAAGGCCCTGAAATAAGTCATCAAGTTAATTTATTTAGATTCAATCAGATCCAATGCTCCCACTCGCCATCAATCCTGAGAAGCTTGTTTCACTGCTTCAGTTCGACAAAGCCAGTCCTCTGCTCTTCAACTCAGGACTATTCCTGCTTCTGTTCTGTGGCTTTATTCTCATCTATCAGCTGATGAGAAAGTATCATTATGCGAAAATGATATTCGTCATTCTTTTTTCGCTGTACTTCTACTATAAGTCATCCGCAGAGTACTGTTTCATTCTTCTCGGGGTCTGCATAAGTGACTATCTCCTCGGGATTCTTATGGGACAGTGTACTAAGTCCTGGGAGCGGAGGGGAGTCGTGTGGATCAATGTCCTGATGAATGTCGGGATGCTCGTCTATTTTAAATACCTGAATCTTATTTACGAGACGTTCTGTAACATCGCGAACCGGGATTTTGACGCGTTCGACATTATCCTTCCTGCCGGAATCTCATTTTTCACGTTTCGTTCAATCAGTTATATTGTCGACATATACCGCAGGGACATTGAGCCGTGTCGTGATTTCCTTTCCTACACGTTCTATCTGACCTTTTTCCCTCCGTTGCTTGCCGGGCCGGTTGTAAGAGCCAAGGATATGCTTCCGCAGATACGGCCGAATGCCGTTGCGGACAAGGCCATGACTGCCGAAGGCTTGTTTCTGATCATGTGCGGTCTGGTCAAGAAGGTTGTTGTCGCCGATTTTATAAGCCAGAACTTCGTTGACCGAATCTTCGACAATCCTTCGCTTTACAGCGGTTTCGAAAATATGATGGGAGCATATGGATTCCTGATTCAGCTCTATTGCGATTTTTCCGGCTACAGCGACATGGCGATCGGGATTGCGCTGCTTCTTGGATTTAGATTTCTCGACAACTTCAACGCTCCGTTCAAGGCGCAGAATCCCACTGATTTCTGGCATCGCTGGCACATATCTCTTTCCAGCTGGCTGCGTGACTATGTCTACATCCCGATGGGTGGCAACCGTTGCAGTAAGCTGCGCCACAATGTCAATCTGATGTCGACAATGGTGATCGGAGGCCTTTGGCATGGTGCGTCTTGGATGTTTATGATCTGGGGAGGACTCCAGGGACTCTTCCTTATCGGACATAAAACTATTGCCGGGAAAAAATCGGCTGAACCGTCAGCATCGACTCCGAAATGGCGTGTCGCACTTAATATCTTCCTTACGTTCAATCTTCTTGCGTTCAGCTTTGTTTTCTTCCGTGCCCGTTCGATGGAAGATATAAAGGCGATGGGGACTCAGATATTTACTAACTTCCATATTGATGTAGCGCCTCAGTTCATTGAGGGTTATCTGATGATTGTGCTTGTCATCTTCGGAGCGATGCTCATGCACTTTGCTCCTTCACGCTGGACAGCGAAGCTTAAATCTGTTTATGCCGGTCTGCCACTGATTCTTCAGGGGCTTGTGCTTGCCTTGATTATCTTTATTGTCATTCATGCGCGCCAGAGCGACATCATGCCGTTTATCTATTTCCAGTATTAAACGATTTGTTCAGAATATAAAGTTGACCGGCCATCGAATTGAGTCAATTCGATGGCCGGTCAACTTTATAGTAGTAGAATGATCAGAA
>JAIDJZ010000249.1 GCA_029051965.1 Paramuribaculum sp.
ATCGATCAGCAACATGAACAGAGAAAACAATACTGACACGACTGTTGTCATTCCCGTCACAAGGGGTCCCAACGCCTCGAATATGAAAATAAGAAGAGTAAGCGAAATCACGATCATATGCCCTCCCATCATATTCGCAAAAAGACGGATTGTCAGCGCAGCCGGTTTTGTAAACACTCCGAAGAGCTCGATGACGGGCATGATCGGAAGCGGGAATTTAAGCCAGAGAGGCACATCGGGCCAGAAAATTTCTTTCCAGTAATGCTTGGATCCAAACAGGTTCGTAGCCAGAAAAGTGAATATCGACAACACGAGAGTGACCGCAATATTACCTGTCAGATTGGCACCTCCGGGGAAAATCACCATCAGTCCAAGCAGATTCAGATAGAGAATGAAAAAGAAAACCGTCAGCAAATATGGTGCGAACTTCTTCGAACGATCGCCCAGAGTTTCCTTTATGACTCCATCATATATGAAAACGATCAGAGCCTCGATTATGCCACGTACCCTTCGAGGAGCTTTATACATCTCACGCTTATGCCAACGCGCAACTGCAAACACGCTCCAAATTACCAGCAGACATGCGATGAACAGCTCACATACATTCTTGGTTATCGAAATATCCCACGGGCGGTATTCCGAACCGTCAGGCATAAGCTGAACGACTTTTCCTCTGTAGGGACCCTCCTTCGCAATGACGAATGAGGCGTCACCATCGTGATAGACCTCACCGCCTGTTACTTTTGAAGACATGAAACAATGAAAACCATCCTCTCCGAAAAGAATAACAGGAAGCGGAATCCGGTGGTGGTGATCGAACGGGACTTCCCATCCGTAGCCGTCGCCAAGATGCTCGAAAATGATTTCCTTAGGAGAGAATTCAATTTCTGTTCCATCAGCAACACATGTCGCGCCGGAAAACACCGGAACAATCAGCGATGCGAAAATAAACGTAAGTATAACAGCGATCTTCTTCATCTCCATCATATTAATACAGGCAAACCGACACCACGTTGTCATCAACATCAACCAGACCACCGTCAACAGGAAGCGAAACGCGTTCATCGCCCTCGGATTTCCGATAGAAGATCCGGCCGCTCTCAAGAGTCGAGACCAATGAAGCATGGTTGTTAAGTACCGTAAAACTGCCGTTTGATCCCGGAAGCGTGACAAGCACGACTTCTCCTTCGAAAACAATATCTTCTGATGAGATGATCTTTAGTATCATGGTTAGCCTTAATAATTACAATATATCAATTTTCCTTAAAACAGATGCACTCGAGGGCGGAGCATCAGCCGTTGACCTCAGCAAGCATCCGTTTTCCTTTCTCAATAGCCTCGTCGATCGTTCCGACATTGAGGAACGCCTGTTCCGGATATTTATCCATCTCGCCACTGAGAATCATCTTGAATCCGCGGATGGTTTCCGAAAGCGGAACCATCACACCGGGAAGACCGGTGAACTGCTCGGCAACAAAGAAAGGCTGCGAGAGGAAACGCTGAGCACGGCGTGCACGGGCCACAACAAGCTTGTCTTCGTCCGAGAGCTCGTCAACACCAAGGATCGCGATGATATCCTGAAGCTCATTGTACTTCTGGAGCAGCTGCTTGACAGCCTGCGCCGTATTATAGTGATCCTCGCCTATGATATTGGGGTCGAGAATTCGCGAAGTCGATTCAAGAGGATCAACCGCAGGATAGATACCAAGCTCGGCGATCTTACGGCTCAACACGGTTGTCGCGTCAAGGAAGCTGAATGTTGTCGCAGGAGCCGGGTCGGTCAAGTCATCGGCAGGCACATAGATCGCCTGCACCGAAGTGATCGAACCGTTTTTGGTTGAAGTGATACGCTCCTGAAGCATACCCATCTCAGAGGCCAGAGTAGGCTGATAACCTACTGCCGACGGCATACGGCCAAGAAGTGCGGAAACCTCGCTACCGGCCTGCGTGAAACGGAAGATGTTGTCGATGAAGAGAAGAATCTCCTTACCGCCGCCATCCTGATCACGGAACTGCTCGGCAACCGTCAGTCCGGAAAGAGCCACACGCAGACGTGCGCCCGGGGGTTCGTTCATCTGACCGAACACAAGTGTTGCCTGCGACTGCTCGACCTGCTTCATGTCGACATCCGCGAGGTTCCACTCCCCTTTTTCCATTCCTTCGGCAAATTTCTCGCCATATTTCATTACGCCGCTCTCAATCATCTCACGAAGCAGGTCATTACCCTCACGCGTACGTTCACCGACACCGGTGAACACCGAGAAACCGTTATGGCCCTTCGCAATATTATTGATGAGCTCCATGATCAACACGGTCTTGCCCACACCGGCTCCACCGAAAAGGCCGATCTTACCGCCCTTGCTATAGGGTTCAAGAAGGTCAATGACCTTAATACCGGTATAGAGGATCTCGGTGCCGATGGTGAGTTCGTCAAACTCGGGAGCCGGCTGATGGATCGGGCGGAGATCGTCACGCTTAAGCGCTGGCAGGCGGTCAATGGCCTCGCCGACAACATTAAGAAGACGTCCCTTGACCTGATTACCGGTCGGAACGGCGATTGGACGTTCGAGATTATCTACACGCGACCCACGCTGAAGACCATCGGTGCTTTCCATAGCCACGCATCTCACAGTGTTTTCGCCGATATGCTGTTCGACTTCAAGAATTAGCATAGAACCGTCGGGACGGTCCACTTTCAAAGCTGTGAAGATCGGCGGCAACGCATTGCCTTCGCCTTCAAAAGCCACGTCGACAACAGGTCCGATAACCTGAACAATTTTTCCGAATTTGTCGCTCATGATTAGATCTGAATTATGGATATACTTTTTAACGTCTTTAGATGATAAAAGTTGGAATCAACCGAAAAAAACTGATTACTCAACTGTTGGGATTAAAAATGGAAGTTATAGACAATTACCAAGACCATCAGCACAAGGTTGAAG
>JAIDJZ010000025.1 GCA_029051965.1 Paramuribaculum sp.
AAGATCGTCGGCAGCGTCAGATGTGTATACGCGACAGGCTCTGTCCTGGTCCCTGGACGCCGTAGCCGAGGACGGCGATTGTTTCGTTTCGGAGGACTTCGCGTGCTTTTTCAAGAGGAAATTCGGTGCGGGTCACGACGGTTTCCTCGACACCACCAAAGTTAAGTTTAGCCATGTTGTAATGAATAAGGATAAGTAAATGTTCAAATTTAAACGATAGTAAGTGAACGAAAATCTTTTATACAATCTGCTGCTTCTTTTCTGCCGCTTCCGGATTGTCGATCAGTCGAATATCTCGATATTCTCCTTCCCTCCGCACCGGAATCGGCTAAAAAATAAGCTCGCATATTGTATAAATTAAATTTGAACACTTACTTATGTTTCTAAATTGATTCTAAATTGATTGTCGGTTTGGGTTCAGTTCGAGCCGTTGCGCGGCAGGGTTATCGTTTTTGCCAGACAGATCTGGTCAGTGCCACGGCTGATCGAGCTGACAAGCGCTTTGCCGTCGGGGGAGAAGGCTGAGCAGACTTCGACGTCGTCGGCGAAATGGGCTTCGTGGCGGAATTCGATTTCGAACCGCGATACGTAGAAGGTGTCGTAGGTGTCGAGGTCCATCTGGTTGATGATCAGTTCGACATAGCGCGAGGAGTTGACGTGGCGGTTGACGTCGATGTCGCTGACCTGAAATCGGTAGGGGTGGCACATCTGGGGCGGTTCGATCGCCCGGATCTTGCCGGGAGGCGCGATCGGGCATTCTTTATCGCAAACGAGGTTTGCAAGAAAATCGAAGTGCTCGAGGCTTGCGGGCCGTCGGGTCTTCATGTTGATGGCGACCCATATTGTGCGGGCGTAGCCGATCACTTCGTCCCGTTCGCCGCGGATTTCGAAGTTTCGCTGCGAGAAGTGCCGGTTGTAGCTTTCGACCCATGTCGAGAGGGAGTAGTTTTCGAGCAGTCGGGGGTAGCGTTTCATCTCCAGTGCGATGCGGGAGAGTACCCATAGGTTTCCGTCGGCTTCGAGCTGTTTGAAACCGACACCGAGAGCGTCGGCGTGTTCGGTTGCTACTTCGATGATATGCTGTACGAGCATTGCGGGGGCAAGTTCGCTCTGAGCGTTGCATTGTGCCGCTGTCAGGAGATAGCGGTGGGTGTAGATTTTCTCTGTTGTTTCGGTCATGATTATTCAGGTTTCATGAATTGTCGGCGGGCGAGATACTCATCGACATGCTCGATCGGGGAGCGTGTGATCGCTACGCGTCCGCTTCTGACGAACTGTTTAATGTCATAACGTTTCAATTCGAGAAATAGCGCCTCGGTCTCGTCATTATGGCCTGTTTTTTCGATGACGGTGTATTCGGGCGTGATTTCAAGGATTCGTGCGCCGAAGTTGCGGATTATGCGTTCGACGTGGTTTTCGGCGAGCATTCTTGTGGTCGAGATTTTGTAGAGAGCGACTTCCTGATAGACGAGTTCGGAGTCGACGTAGCAGAAGGCGCGAATGACGTCGATGCGCTTTTCGATCTGTTTGATGACTTTGTCCATCATTTCGGCAGTCGATCGGCATGTCAGTGTGATCTTGTGGATGTTGGGGACTGAACATGCGCTTGCGGTCACGCTTTCGATGTTGATGCATCGGCGTGTGAATATGTTTGAGAGCTGTGTCAGAAGTCCGACGTGGTTTTCTGAGAACACGGAGATCGTGTAGAGTGTAAGGTCGTTGTTCATGATTCCGGGCGGTAGGTTTCGGTTGGGTTGATCATGATGAAGTCGACGGGCGATCCGGGAGGAGTCATCGGGAAGACCATGTCTGTTTCATCGATATTGACGTTCAGGAGCATCGCTCGTGGCGAGCCGACCATCCGGCGTATGGCTTCGGGAAGATCGGCGCGTGTGGCTACGCTGAGATATTCGATGCCGTAGGCTTCGCAGAGTTTGCCGAAGTCGGGGTTGGCCATTTCGGTCATTGAGAAGCGGTTGTTGAAGAAGAGCGACTGCCACTGGCGTACGTTGCCGAGGAAGTTGTTGTTGAGGAGTATGATTTTGACCGGGGTGCCGTACTGCATTATTGTTCCGAGTTCCTGGACGGTCATCTGCAGGCCGCCGTCGCCCGTGAAGAGATATACTTCTCTTTCCGGGTCCCCCATTTTCGCTCCTATGGCTGCGGGGAGTCCGAATCCCATTGTTCCGAGTCCGCCGGAGGTTATGATGCTGCGCGGGGCGGTGAAGTTGAAGTAGCGGGACGAGAGCATCTGGTTCTGGCCGACGTCTGTCACGAGGATTGCGCCTTCGCCGGCGGCTTCGCTGACGAGGCGTGCCGTCTCGCCCATAGTTGGGGCGGCCTCGGGGTCGGTTCCGTAGGCGGCAGACTGGGCGACCAGTCGACGTTCGCTGTCGTTGTGCCGGTCGAATGATTCGTTCCATTCCCTGTGGCACGCTTTGTTGACCAACGGGATGAGTTCGGCGAGAGTTTCGCGAGCGTCGCCGTGGATCTTCAGGTCGACGCGGATGTTTTTGTTGAATTCCGATTCGTCGATGTCGATGTGGACGATTCGGGCCTGTGGGGCGTAGTGTTCGACCGGTCCGGTCACGCGGTCGTCGAACCGCATTCCGACGGCAATGATGAGGTCGGCGCGGTTGGTGTTGATGTTCGGACCGAAGTTTCCGTGCATTCCGAGCATTCCTTTGAAAAGGGGGTGGCCGGTCGGGAGAGAGGAGAGTCCGAGAAGAGTTGCCGCCACGGGGATGTCGGCTTTTTCGGCGAGGGTTTTGAGTTCGGATTCCGCTTCGGCTATTGTGATGCCCTGTCCGGCGAGAATCAGAGGGCGTTCGGCGCGGTTGATCATGTCGGCGAGACGTTTGACGTCGAAATGGTTGAGCACGGGGCGGGCGATGTAGGAGCGTATGAATCGGCATGGTTCATAGCCGGCATCGGTCAGTCCGGTCTGTGCGTCTTTGGTGAAGTCGAGCACTACGGGTCCGGGGCGTCCTGTCGAGGCTATGTGGAAGGCGCGTGCGAGTGCTTCGCTGACCTGGTCGGCGCTCCGGATCTGGAAGCTCCATTTGGTGACGGGCTGCGTGATGCCCATGACGTCGGTTTCCTGAAAGGCGTCTGTCCCGAGCATCGACGAGGGGGCCTGTCCGGTGATGACCACGAGTGGCGTAGAGTCCATCATCGCGTCGCTCAGTCCGGTTATCAGGTTTGTGGCGGCGGGCCCGGAGGTGACAATGACCACTCCGGGTCTGTGGGTTACGCGCGCATAGCCCTGGGCGGCGTGCATCGCTCCCTGTTCGTGGCGGGTCAGGATTGGCTTCAGCCTGTCGGTGAAGTCGTAGAGCCGGTCGAACACGGGGATGATATAGCCTCCCGGATAGCCGAACACCAGTTCGGTGTTTTCGGCCACAAGTCCTCTGAGAAGGGCTTCTGCCCCGGTTATTTTTTCTGTCATTGTCTGGGTCATTTGGGGTTTATAGGGTTCGGATTGCGCCTTTGTCGGCAGAGGATACAGTCGCGGCATAGGCTTTGAGCGCGCGGCTGACGTTGCGTTGCCGTCCGGCAGGGGTGAAGGCTTCAGGACCGCGGGCGAGTTCTTCGCGGCGTCGGTCGTCGAGCTGACTGTCGGAGAGAACTACGTTGATCGAGCGGTAGGGGATGTCGATTTCGATTGTGTCGCCGTCGCGGACGAGGGCGATCGGCCCGCCGGCAGCGGCTTCGGGTGAGATGTGGCCGATGGATAGTCCCGATGTGCCGCCGGAGAAGCGTCCGTCGGTGATGAGCGCGCATTCTTTGCCAAGATGTTTGCTTTTGAGATAGCTCGTCGGGTAGAGCATTTCCTGCATCCCGGGGCCTCCTCGGGGCCCTTCATAGGTGATGACGACGATGTCGCCGGGACGGATGCGGTCGCGGAGAATTGCGTCGACAGCTTCTTCCTGTGAGGTGCAGACGCGTGCGATTCCGGTGAAGTGCAAGAGTGCGGGGTCGACGCCAGCGGTCTTCACGACGCATCCGTCGGGGGCAATGTTGCCTCGAAGGATTGCGAGTCCGCCGTCGGGGGAGTAGGCGTGGGCAATGTCGCGTATGCATCCGGCTGCGCGGTCTGTGTCGAGGCTGCTGTAGAATGCCATCTGAGATCCGAGGCGTCGCGTCGGGCGTCGGCCGGGGGCGCTTTTCCAGAGTTCGTCGGCATGGTCGGAATATTGTTTGCCTCCGATTGCAAAGCGGTCGATAGCTTCGCCGAGGGTCAGTCGGTCGGCACGGAGTGCCGAGAGGTCGAGGAGTCCGCCGTCGGCAAGTTCTTTCATGATCGAAAGGATTCCGCCTGCGCGGTTGACGTCTTCGATGTGGTAGGGCGAGTTTGGAGCCACTTTGCAGAGGACCGGTGTGGTGCGGGAGAGGCGGTCGATGTCGTCGAGGGAGAAGTCGACGCCCGCCTCGGCTGCGACGGCAAGGAGGTGAAGTACGGTGTTTGAGCTGCCTCCCATAGCGATGTCGAGGGTCATGGCGTTGGCGAATGCCGCGCGTGTGGCTATGGAACGAGGCAGGACGCTGTCGTCGCCGTCGGCATACCATGCCATTGTGTTTTCGACGATCTGCCGGGCGGCATCCTTGAAAAGCTGCAGG
Organism: Paramuribaculum sp.; assembly: GCA_029051965.1. GTDB lineage: Bacteria > Bacteroidota > Bacteroidia > Bacteroidales > Muribaculaceae > Paramuribaculum. Next base: position 4,621 of record JAIDJZ010000025.1, read on the forward strand.
CGGCTGATGTTTGTCGCAACGATTGTGCCGTTGCCGGGCAGTGAGAGGCCGATGGCTTCAGTGAGGGAGTTCATGGAGTTGGCTGTGAACATGCCGGAGCATGATCCGCATGTCGGGCATCCTCCGTTTTCCATTGCTTCGAGGTCGGTGTCGGAAACGGTCTGGTCGGCAGCTTGTACCATGACGTCGACCAGATCGACGGCTCGCCCGCCGACAATTCCGGCTTCCATCGGTCCGCCGCTGACAAAGATCGCGGGTATGTTGAGGCGCATTGCTGCCATGAGCATTCCGGGTGTCACTTTGTCGCAGTTGCTGATGCAGATCATTGCGTCGGCGCAATGGGCGTTGACCATGTATTCGACGGAGTCGGCGATCAGATCGCGCGATGGGAGAGAGTAGAGCATTCCGTCGTGGCCCATTGCGATTCCGTCGTCGATTGCGATGGTGTTGAATTCGGCAGCGAAGCATCCCAGCCGTTCAATCTCTTCTCTGACGGTCTGTCCGATTTCGTGGAGGTGGTTGTGTCCGGGCACGAACTGTGTGAAGGAGTTGACAATGGCGATGACAGGACGGTCCATCTGTTCGGATGTCATTCCGTTGGCGCGCCAGAGCGCACGGGCGCCGGCCATCCGGCGTCCTTTGCGTGATCGGTCGCTGCGCAGCCGTATTTTGTAGTCAGGGGTTTTCATCTATGCTCTCTCAATGAAAAAAAGTGTGATAAATAATCCGCCCTACACCGGTCGGTTCATGGCGTGGGCAGATGAATGATTAACTATTGTCTGGAGTCAAATGTTCGGCGGGAGTCCGGAATGGTCGTGCCGGGAGGGAGGTGTAGTGCGAAATTATTACGAAAATGTGGTTTTTGCAAACAATTACACACAAAAACGCCTGTTTGTGCAATAAATTGCAACAAACAGGCGTCGTTTTCGGTCGTTTTGTAATCAGCGTATGGCGATCTTGCGGGTTGCCTTCGCTCTGTCGCCCTGGATGTTCATCAGGTAGATGCCGGGGAGAAGATCTGCGGTCGAGATGCGGGCGGTAGCGCCGTCGGCAACGGTCGAGGCGACGTTGCGTCCCTGGAGGTCGACGAGGTTGAGGAGGAAGCCGGTTTCATTGCCGAATGTCACCTCATATCCGTCTGCGACTGCTTCGATTACCATCAGGTTTTCGGCGTCTTCGTTGATCGATCCGATTGAAGCGTTCTGCTGGAGGATGTATCTGAGGCCGGCTGCGGCGTCGATTTTTCCGTAGAGTGAAGTCTCGGGGCGTGCGGCGGTCCATGAGTCGGAGCGAGAGGTCTCGGGCATGATTTTTTTGATGTCGCTGACGGTCAGGGTGGGGTCGGCTTCAAGCCAGAGAGCGACGATTCCGCTCACGCAGGGGGCGGCCATCGAGGTTCCGTCCATCGCGCCCCAGTAGTCGGTGTCTGATCCGTTGACAGCGCTGCCTGTCATGGCCGAGGGCGACTGGCCGTAGTATGTTCCGTAGACGCCTTCGACATAGTAGCGGTTGAAGCTTGAGATGATTGTCGCTCCGGGGGCGAGGATGTGGGGGAGGACAGATCCGTCGGGAGCGGTGCCGTAGCTGGAGAATTCGGAAATATCGCCGGGAGTTCCGCCGGAAAGGGCGTAGGCGTAGTTGCTGTTGAGGTGTCCGAAATATTTACGGGTGGTGTATGATCCGACGGATATGAGGTTTTCGCCGATAGAGTTGGAGTTGATCGATTCGTCGGGAGTGCCGTCGATGAAGCCTTCGGTGCTGGCTGCTGAGAAGTGTCCGTAGCCGGCGTAGTACATGTTGATTTTCTGTCCGGGTTTGCCTTTGACGGAGATCATCACTCGATAGCCGCTCGATAGCGGTTCGAGAGCCTGGGAGAGGGCTATGCGTCCGTTGAAGCGTTTGTTGAGGGCGTTGACCCCCATTGTCAGAGTTCCGCGGCCCGATTTGAGTCCGCCTTTGGCGGTGAATGCGGTGCTTCCGCTTGTCGAAGCGGTCACTACGGATGTGGTTGCACCGTCGATTATTCTGTAGGTCGACAGAGTGACGGTGAAAGGCTGGTTGTCGGAAGCCCAGATGTCGATCGGGCCGCTGATTGTCGAGACGTTATATTCTGTTGCGGGGAGAATGAATGTCTTGATTTCGGTTTCGTTTTCGGTGAGGGTGCGTGTGACCGACATGTTGAAGTCGCCTTCGTTGCCGGAGGATACGCAGATGATCGCGTTTTTTCCGAGGGAGTTGAGTGTAGCTGTGAACTGGTCTGTGCCGTCGTGAGGGCCGTCGTTTTTTACGAGGGGGATGGTGGTTTCAACCCGCAATACCAAGCTTTCGGCCGATGTTATGTTGTTCTGGACCGGGGAAGTTTAAACCAAGACGGGCCCCACAGCACCCACGCAAA
>JAIDJZ010000250.1 GCA_029051965.1 Paramuribaculum sp.
AGATAGGGCTGAGTTGCCGATGTTGGTGTTGAGTTTTACAAGAAATCCTTTACCGATGATCATTGGCTCGGCTTCGGGATGGTTGATGTTTGCAGGTATGACAGCACGCCCGGCCGCTACTTCGTCGCGGACAAATTCCGGAGTGATATGCGTGTCTATCCCCATTTCGTCGGCCTTGGCGTTCTCGCGGATGGCAACATATTCCATTTCAGGTGTGATGATGCCCTTTTTTGCGAGAGCCATCTGAGTGATCTCACATCCCTGTCTGGCGCGGCGTGGTGCGTAGCGGTGGCTGAATCTGATTGAATCAAGCGACTTGTCGGCCTCGCGCATGCGTCCGTATTCCGACGTGATTGACGGGAGCTGTTCAAGGTCGGAGCGGTCTTTGATCCAATTCTCGCGAAGTCTGGGAATCCCTTTGTTTATGTCGACGGTTACGTCCGGATCGGTATAGACACCGCTTGTATCATAGATGACAACCGGATCGTTGTCAGTCATGATTTTTTCTCCGTTTACGATTTTAACAGTTGGAGTGAGTCTGACGCGACGCATGCCAACTCTGATCGGATGCAGCTTTCCTTCGACATAGAATTTCTCTGACGAGGGGTAGCTGTCTACATTAATTTTCTCAATCTCCATTATTTATTCAGAATTGTGATATTCGATATGTGATCGGTTCCGGCACTCAGTCCAGAAACGAAGTGAGAGGACTGGTGGCTTGCGCGAACGATGAGATAGTCCCGAGTCCGGCGAGGTATCCCCGGCGACCGGCTTCGACCGCCAGTCTGAATGCGATTGCCATTTCGACGGGATTGTCTGCGACGGCTATTGCGGTGTTGACAAGAACGGCATCAGCTCCCATTTCCATCGCTTCCGCAGCGTGAGAGGGTGCTCCGAGCCCGGCGTCAATAATGACCGGAACCTTGCTTTCGCTTATGATGATTTCAAGAAGATCACGTGTCTTCAGTCCTTTATTGGTGCCGATCGGAGCCCCAAGAGGCATGACCGCAGCAGTTCCGACTTCTTCGAGACGCTTACACAAAACCGGATCTGCCTGAATGTAGGGGAGTACATTGAAGCCCTCTTTTCCCCGCCGGTCGGTGGCGGGCAGAGACTCAAT
>JAIDJZ010000251.1 GCA_029051965.1 Paramuribaculum sp.
CTCGGCGTCTGCAGTGACTTTTTTCTTTGTGACCGACAGTTTTTCGGGATTGCCCGAGGCGATGTCATCGCCATAGATGACTGCCTCATAGGTTGTCCCTTTTTCGAGGAACGACAGCGGAAGAGTCAGCTCGCGCGGCTCGCTGTTAGTGCCCGCTCCGACAAAGAATGATTCGCCAGCGCGACGTGCGACAACAATATATTCTCCGATTTCGCCCTGCAGAGCCGATGACCAGTCGCAGTCGGCGTTGAAGTCACGGAAGAACTGGAATCCGGGCTGCCCCTCGTAGTTTTCAATCTGGTCGGCCGCCATCTGGAGCGGGGAGTAGATGATCACCCAGTTGGCAATCTGGCGTGCCAGTGTTGTTTTGATGCAGCATTCGCTGTTGGGGCCGTTCCATTCGATTCGTCCTTTGTCGGCTTTCGCACGGCGGTAGTTTATGTCAAAGATTCCGGGAGTGTAGTCCATCGGACCCGAGAGCAGTCTGGCAAAGGGGAGCACGCATAGGTAGTCGGCAGTGTTGCCGGCCGACCATGCATTCCATTCCATGCCACGCGCGCCTTCGCGGGTCATCAGGTTGGGCCATGTGCGGCGGATACCGGTTTCCTTGATCGGCTCGTGGGCGTCGATCATTATCTGATAGCGGGCAGCGGTTTCGACAACCTTCTGATAATGGCGCACGCCATATTGCGAGTGGTGGTAGTAGCCGCCTTTGAATCCGCCTGCATATCCTGTCTTGACCGTATGGATTCCGAGAGACTTATAGTAGGCGAAGGCGCTGTCAAGAACAGCTTCGAATTCCGGAATGTTTCCTCCGGTCTCGTCGTGGGCCCAGAGTTCGATGTTGTTTTTGCGGGCATATTCGGCGATCGAGTCGATGTCGAAGTCGGCATATGCTTTAATATAGTCGAAATGCTGGTTTCCGCCCCAGTTTTCCCAACCCTCGTTCCATCCTTCGAAGAGCACACCCTGAAGGTTGTTGGCTTTGGCGAAGTCAATGTATTTAATGGCGTTCTCTGTGGTTGCCCCGTGGCGCGGTCCCATTGTCCATGTCTGGGTTCCGAGATGCATTCCCCACCAGATTCCGACATATTTTTGTGGTTTGATCCAGCTGACGTCTGCGATCTTACAGGGTTCGTTGAGGTTAAGGATCATGGCGGAGTTGATCAGATCCGTTGCCGAACGTCCGATCTGAATCGTGCGCCAGGGTGTCTTGAACTTCGATCCGACAATGGCTTTTATTCCGTCGGGCATCGGGGCGAGAGCCGCGCGCAGTGTGCGGACTGCGTTAGAGTCGGCCTTGAGTGTCATTTCAGGGAAGTCGTAGAGGGCCGCTTCATGAATCGAACCGTAGATGTTCGTCGAATCGACACGGAAGGTGAACGGGGTGTTGGCGTTTTCAACGCTGTCGACCGGCAGTTTGCGGTACTCTTTTTCATATGAATCGAAGTCTGCCGGAATCGACCACGTTGTAGCGTTGTCGGCAAAGGCAAATTCAGTCAGTTCGTCTATGACTGCTATAGAGTCGCGACCGGAAGCGTCCCACTCATATCGGAAGGCGATTCCGTCGTCGAAAGCTCTGACGCGGATAGTCATGGTCAGAGCCGAATCTGCGAGAGTCATGGCCATCTCCTTGTAGTGATCGCGCAGTTCCTTGTTTTCACCCCACGGCTGATGCCAGATGGTGTCTGCCTCGTTGAAGCTGAGTGAGACAGTCGCGCCGGGCGATAGGTTCAGCCCTTCGGCGTCGAATCCGAGACGCGACGGACTGATGAGCTGATGCCCGTCTACGCTGACGCTGTAGGTCGTGGCCGAATCGGTGTGGTTCAGGCTGACCTCGATTCTTCCGTCAGGAGATTTCACAATCGAGTCTTTCTCACCCGAACATCCCGAAGCAAGAACAGCAAACGCTGAAAGCGTGGCGATAAGAGTTTTTTTCATGTGGCTGTTTAATAAGGTGTAAAAGATTAATGTTTATTTATGTGAGATATTATATTATTAAGGCGTTTCCCTATATTAAAGAGTCGTTTACCTGTGATTCTCTTGCAAATATAGCGAAAAAACGTGATTTTGAGGTCTCAATAGACGTTGCGGGTTGGCCTGTTGGCTAAAAACCCCTGAAAAACTTTGGCGAGTAAGGTTAAAAAGATTAACTTTGTGGACTTTTTAACCAATTTTGTAACCATTATGAAAAAAATCGTGATAGCTGCAGCTTCGCTTTTCGCATTTCTTGGAGCGAACGCCGAGGGCTACCAAATCAACACTTTGAGCGCAAAACAATTGGGTATGGGACATACCGGAACCGCTCTTAAGCTTGGATCGGAGAGTATGATTTTCAACCCGGGTGCACTCGGTTTCTCTGACAAAACTCTTGACATCTCCGGATCTGTGACAGCTATCAAAGCTGATGCAACAGCAACGTACAAAGAAGTTGACTACAAAACCGACAACGGACTCTCGACACCGCTCGCTCTCAACGTGGCTTTCAAAGTCTACGATAACCTGCAGGCCGGCGTTTCGTTCTACACCCCCTATGGTAGCGGTATAAACTGGACCAAAAGCTGGCCCGGATCGATGCTCAACCAAAAAGTAGATCTCAAGGTCTATAACATACAGCCGACCGTTTCCTGGCGAATCACAAAGAATCTCTCCGTAGGCGTCGGAATGATGCTCTCCTGGGGAAGTGTCAACCTCGACAAAGCCCTCATTCCCGGAGCTGCTTTCGACGAGTATGCCGGAATGCCGATTCTCGGAAACACTCCTGCCGCCTCTGTCAATCTCAAAGGGACAAGCCACGTTTCCCTCGGTGCGAACGTCGGAGTTCTCTATGATATCAACCGAAAATGGAGCGTCGGTGCGAATTTCCGCACAAAAATGGGAATGAAGGTCACCTCAGGAACCGCAACTCTCAGCTATGCCAACGATCAGATTGCCGGAATGCTGGCAAACCTGCCCCTCGGATATATCAACGAAGCGAATTTCGCCTCTGAAATGCCCTGTCCCTACGTGCTCAATGTCGGTGCGTCGTTCAAGCCCGACAGCCGATGGACAATTGCCGCCGATGTGACTCTGACCGGATGG
>JAIDJZ010000252.1 GCA_029051965.1 Paramuribaculum sp.
ATCATAGACTTCACGTTCGAAGATCCCGGCAATGTGCCAAAGATCAGCGACGCTGTGAAGCATCGGTTTTTCAAGATTGTCGGTAGTTACCTTAACAGAGATATGACGGTTTGTCTTAGTCGAGGTCAGGTAGTAAACACATCCGAGTTTATCCTTCCAGTCCATTCCGACTATAGTCACGAGAAAATCAAAACCAAACTCTGGATTGTCTCTCAGAGTTTTGGCAAATTCGTGCCATTTGGCGTCAGGTATATTGACCGTCAGGATGTCGCCATCTTCAAAAGTGGCTTCGGGAAAGATTCTGGCTATGGTGTCCTTAAGTTCTGCCATTATTTAGGAGTTGAAATCTTAGTGTTCTACATTCTTTAAATTAACCCTCCAGCGATTCAATCGGATGGGCCTTGAGGAATTCTTCCTGATTTTCCTTGCGGTTCACTCCGCCAAAGAAACGCTCAACCTTGATCTTTCTGGACAGCTGCATGATCGCATAAATCATCGCCTCGGGACGGGGCGGACAGCCGGGAAGGAAGACATCGACAGGAACAATCTTGTCAATTCCCATGACCACATGATAGGACTTCTTGAATGGTCCGCCGGAAACAGCACATGCTCCGCAGGCGATCACATACTTAGGTTCGGCAAGCTGATCATAGAGACGGCGCATGACCGGAGCCATACGCTTCACGATCGTGCCGGCAACCATCATAAAGTCAGCCTGACGGGGCGACGATCTGGCAACTTCCCATCCGAAGCGGGCCATATCGTAGCGGGCAGCGCCGAGAGACACGAACTCGATTCCGCAGCAGCTGGTCGCAAATGTCAGAGGCCAGATTGAGTTACTGCGTCCCCAGTTGATCAGCTTGTCAAGGCTGCCGACAACAACGTTCGTTCCGTTAGCCTGAAGTTCCTTTACAAGACTTTCAATGTACTCATTGTCTTTCCATGCGTCGTACGGCATGCTTTTTGTTGTCACTTCCATTCAAGAGCTCCTTTCCGCCAAGCATAAACCAGCCCGAGCACTAAGATTACAAAGAAAACAGCGATGCTGAGAAGACCGGCTCCGCCAAGCGAACGGACAATGGTTGCCCAGGGGAAGAGGAACACGCACTCAACATCGAACATTAAAAATAGAATAGCAAACAGATAGTAGCCGACTTTAAACTGGGCCATACTTTCGCCGCGAGTCGGTATACCACACTCATAAGCTTCGCCTTTTGCCACATTGTAAGACTTAGGCGACATTAAACCGGCAAGCCACAGCGCGAGTCCCACGAGGGCGATGCCGGTAATGGCTGCTGTGATTGCAAGAGTAGATGATAGGATTGTAAGTGATATCATACTATAGTAAAAAATTTACCTGATTTTTTCATCACAAATCGACACGAAATTCCGCTAAAGACCAGTCAGTTGAAGAGGAAATCCGACTCTATGTCCGTCCGTGAATTCCGTGGGAGTTACTTATTTCACTGCAAAGATAACAAATTTTCAATAAAAAACCGCCGGAATTAACTATTTTTAGCCTCACATAGCAATGTTATCCCCATTGCATTCCGGCGACCGTCCGCCCTTCACGAGTCACGGACGCGGGGTCGAAAGATCAGGCGAGAGAAATCCTTCGACAACAACACTGAGACTGTCGTCGGCCAGCTCAAGAACAAAATTAAGTTCATCCCGCAGATCCGCCTTAGCATTAAAATCCCTGAAACGCCATCGGGAACTGGCATCCGCCGGTGTGAAACGCGTCGCCGGGGTTGTCGAAAGCGAATAACTTCTCCCGTCCAGTCCGAGCCGCAGGCCCGTCAATTCAAAATCGGCTGCTTTTCCATCTAAGACAAGACCATCCGAAACAAGCGCTGCCGTCATCGTCGCAGGATCAAGGCTGACTGCGTAGACCGGATCGTAGAGCACGTCATCAGTCGCCGGATCGCCATCCGCCACTCCCCTCACCATCGTTGTCCCGTCGGCAAGCACCGAATAGGGATAGGAGATGACATAATAAGATCCATTGACCGTATATTCTGCATAAAAACCGGCAGTCGCGTTCGGATTCATATCATTCGACTCCGTATATATAATAGAAACATCTGTCAGAACAACATCAGCAGCCGGCGATCCGCTCGAGTGAAGTTCGTCGACCCGAATAGACCGTTGTTTTTCGTGAGAGCCGGGCTCATAGGTCCATTCCAGGTCAGTGAATGTCGCAATGATCCGCTCCCCTGCCGGATCGACCTGCAGATCTGTGATGGTCAGCGACGCCTGACGCGGCTCATCGTTAAATACAATATTATATGACACGCCCTCTATGATGACAGAAGAGGAGCGGCCACCCGACAGATCTGTGACCGAACTGAACATTTTCGGGCTGTCAGCAAACACAACATGACGGAAAGGCTCATCGCTTCCACACGCCGAAACGATGACGGACAGGAACAGTAAAAGGATGTTATGACTCTGTTTCATGGGAGGTGGATGAATCTGTTTGATAAAAATTAAACCTCCCGAAAGTCAAAGTGGTTCAGTCCGAGATGAAAGAACCGTCACTTCGACGCATCGAAATTCAACCGGACCGTCACTCCGACCTGGCGCGGCTTCCCGCGCTGCAGGAAACGATTTGAGATCGATTCGAAATAGAATGTATTGAATCGGGTGTCGGTCAGATTCTCCGCCCACGCCTCCAGCTCAACCCAGCCGCGGTCGGCTCTTACCGACGCTCCGAGCAACGCATAGAAAGGCTGGCTCACATCATTGGCCTCAGTCCAGTAGATCCGGCCGACTCCGCGAAGATTCAAGTCATAGGTCATCTTCCAGTCCCGGCCGATTTTATGGCTGAACGCCCCTGAAAGGAAAAGAGTGTGGTTCGGAGCATAAGGCACATACTTTCCGGAGAAGTCAGCCGCCCCGTCGACATAACGGCGGAATTTTGCATTAGTGTAGCCATAGGAGGCATTGAAAGCCCACCTGTGCGACGGATTGTAGTGGACCTGAAACTCTCCTCCGAAACTGCGCGACTTGCCGGCATTGGTCGTAATGCGGCCCGTCGTCGACCCGTCAGGAAATGTTGTCAGCTGCTGATCGGTCAGATCGATATAGAACAACGCGATGTCTGTCATCACGCGTCCATCCGCACAACCGATATGCGCTCCGACCTCATAGTTCCAGCTGCGCTCCGGACGATAAGAGATAATCTCATCGATGTCAAGAGGCTCGTTGTCGACATTGACGCCGGGCATCAGGGCCTTTACTTCCGCTTCCATCTTGGACTGCAGGATCTCACTGAACATCTGATTATTGAACCCGCCCGACTTGTAGCCTTTCCCTACCGAAGCATAGAGACTCGATCCGCTGTTCATCGGAAGATCATAGCTCATCGTGAATTTGGGCACAAACTCGAGATAGCTGTCCGACAAGCGCCCGGACTCATTGATCGATATGCTTTTCTGAATCACCGGTCTGGGAGGTATACCACTCTTCATATAGATCGCCACATCCGTATTGCAGACGCTCGTATAGTCAAGGCTGGTCTTCTCATAGTCGAGTCGCAGTCCGAGTGTGAAATTGACCTTATCAAGCTGATAGGAACTCTGGTGATAGAGAGCCAGACCATAGGTCGGCATCTTAAAATTGCTCAGAAGAGGAATCGTCGGGTCGGCAAACTCGAGTCTGACCGGAATCCGGTCGTTCAGGTTAATGCGGTCAGTGATCAGAAACGAGATTCCGTCATCGCCAAGCACTACAGGCGCACGCATTGACGTGTGCTTATAAAAACCGAACAGACCGCCGAGCCACGAATAGTCGCCCGTCTTTCCGCGGACAACGACATCCTGCGTGACGCTTGACTCATGAATGGCCTGCGTCAGCGTGAAGTAATTCAGCGGGAGAAAATCCTGGTCCAGCGTCATATTATCGGTAATATGCTGAAACGACGTGATGCTTGAAAGCGAGAAATTAGCCTGATTCCATTTGACGGTCAGAGCATCGCTGACAACGTTCCGGCGATAGAAACATGTGTCGTTATATTCGATGCGGCCGCTCCCGACATACTCGTAAGCGTAGCCGCCCTGTTGCGAATAGTTGAACGCGGCCGTATTGTCGGCCGTAAGCGTCGGACTGATCTGCCACTGGGTGGTCCATCTCAAACCGGCCCCCTTCTCCGCACCGACCTTCTTAGCATTATAGTGGTTTTTGTAGAATCCGTCGGTAAACATGAAATTTCCTGAAAAAGACATTGCCAGATTCGGATTGAACTTCTGGTAGTGGGCGACAGAAAGATTTCCCGTCGGACCATTGCCGATCGTAGCGGTGACGCGGTCTCCCTGATAGTCCATCGGCTTGACAGTATAGATATTGATCTGGCCGCCCATCGTGTTGCGTCCATAGAGTGTGCTCTGAGGACCCCTCAGCACCTCGATACGGTCAATGTCGACAAGCATGAAATCATAGGCATTCTTATTCAGAAACGGCACATTGTCGACCGTCAGTCCGACGGCCGAGTTGTCCATTCGCGAGCCGATCCCACGCACATAGATGCTCGACGTCATCCGGCTGCCGTAGTCCGGCATAAAGAAATTAGGGGCAATCTCGCTGACCCCTTTGAGCGACGAGACAGACCATGTCTCAGTCTGCGCCCGGTCTATCACCGTTGCGGCAAGCGGCTGGAGCGACAGGTCGGTTTTCTGTTTGATTGCAGTCACAGTCACCTCGCCAAGCCAACGTGTAGAATCGGCAGACGAGAGCGGGTCGGGCAGAGCGGCAGAATTGACAACAGCAGGAAAGAGCAGCGAAGAGCAGGTGAAAACAAGCGCAGATAAGAGTTTCTTCTTGTACATTCGATGTGAAAAATAATTAATTCGAGGCGCAAAGTTACCACTTTAGCGCAAAGCATGCAAGCCTTGCCCCATCTTAATGCATGTTATTTAAAAAAAATGCTTAATTTTGCGGTCACTAAATATTGATACACCTAACACTATGGCTCAACAAGACGAAGTATTCAAGAAAATTGTATCTCACGCCAAAGAATATGGCTTCGTATTCCAATCAAGCGAAATCTACGACGGACTCTCTGCCGTCTATGACTACGGCCAGAACGGCGTGGAACTCAAGAATAATATAAAGCGCTATTGGTGGGACGCAATGACCCTCCTGCATGACAATATTGTCGGTATTGACTCTGCAATCTTCATGCATCCCACTATCTGGAAAGCATCCGGCCACGTCGACGCTTTCAACGATCCCCTGATCGACAACAAAGATTCGAAAAAACGCTATCGCGCCGACGTGCTCATCGAAGAGGCCATCGCAAAAATCGAAGAAAAAATCGAAAAAGAAGTGGCAAAAGCAAAGAAACGCTTCGGCGAATCTTTTGACGAAGCGCTTTTCCGCGAAACAAATCCCCGCGTGTGCGAGCACAAAGCCAAGCGCGACGCTCTCCATCAGCGGTTCTCCGACGCGATGAACGCCAACGACCTCAACGAACTCCGCCAGATCATCATTGACGAAGAAATCGTCTGCCCGATCTCCGGAACTCGCAACTGGACAGAAGTCCGTCAGTTCAACCTCATGTTCAGCACCGAAATGGGCAGCACTGCCGACGGCGCGATGAAAGTCTACCTCCGTCCGGAAACCGCCCAGGGCATCTTTGTCAACTACCTCAACGTGCAGAAGACCGGCCGCATGCGTCTCCCCTTCGGTATCGCACAGATCGGCAAGGCTTTCCGCAACGAAATTGTTGCCCGCCAGTTCATCTTCAGAATGCGAGAGTTCGAACAGATGGAAATGCAATTCTTCGTTCGTCCCGGCGAAGAACTCAAATGGTTCCAGACCTGGAAAGAATGGCGACTCAAATGGCATAAAGCCCTCGGTCTTGGCGACGAAAAATACCGCTACCACGACCACGAAAAGCTGGCCCACTATGCAAATGCCGCAACCGACATCGAATTCCAGATGCCTTTCGGATTCAAGGAAGTCGAAGGAATCCACTCTCGCACAAACTTCGACCTCTCGCAGCATGAGAAATACTCAGGCAAGAACATCAAATATTTTGATCCTGAACTGAAAGAAAACTATGTTCCCTACGTGATCGAAACATCGATCGGCGTTGACCGCATGTTCCTGTCTGTTCTCTGCTCAAGCTATGAGGAACAGC
>JAIDJZ010000253.1 GCA_029051965.1 Paramuribaculum sp.
TCCACCCGCATGGCCGACATCCGGATGGCCGGCGGTTCGTCAGAACGGTTCAGATGGTAGGAGCATGCCGGTGAGGGCGAGGGAGCGGACTGCCGTCCGTGACCGATCCCGAATCCGGCTCGCGACGACCCAGATGAGCCGTTATCACGAACCGCCTAAAATACGGCAAAGAGCTCATTGACATTTCGATCAAAACCAAAAACAGAGAAAATCGCAACTAAAAATGGAGTGCGACTCACCGAGCCACACTCCATCATATTATCATTGATTTGGAAACTTATTTCACTTCCTCGAAGTCAACGTCGGTCACTCCGTCACCGTTGCCGGGGTTAGGAGTCGGGCCGGCCTGAGGACCTGCCTGCGCACCGCCCTGCTGTGCCTGAGCCTGAGCGTTGAGGATATCCTGCTGTGCAGCACCGAATGCTGTTTCGATAGACTTGATTGCTGAGTCGATCGCATCGATATTCTGCGACTTGTGGGCCTCCTTGAGTTCGTTGAGCGCAGTCTCAATGGGAGCTTTCTTATCGGCAGGAATCTTATCGCCAAGTTCGTTGAGCTGCTTCTCGGTCTGGAAGATGATTGCGTCTGCCTGGTTGAGCTTGTCGATACGTTCTTTTTCCTTCGCGTCGGCGGCTGCATTGGCGGCTGCTTCATCTTTCATGCGCTTGATTTCTGCATCGGTCAGACCGCTTGAGGCTTCGATTCGGATGCTCTGTTCCTTGCCTGTCGCCTTATCTTTTGCCGACACGTTAAGAATACCGTTGGCATCGATCTCGAAGGTAACTTCGATCTGCGGAATTCCACGGGGAGCGGGAGCGATTCCATCGAGGTGGAACTTACCGAGTGTCTTGTCGTCTTTTGCCATCGGACGTTCGCCCTGAAGAACGTGGATCTCAACAGAAGGCTGATTGTCCGCTGCTGTCGAGAAGGTCTCGCTCTTACGGGTAGGAATGGTTGTGTTGGCTTCGATAAGCTTGGTCATCACGCCTCCGAGTGTTTCGATACCTACCGACAGGGGCACTACGTCGAGAAGAAGCACATCCTTCACATCGCCCGAAAGCACACCGCCCTGGATTGCCGCACCGACTGCCACGACTTCATCGGGGTTAACGCCTTTTGACGGAGCTTTGCCGAAGAATTTCTCAACAATCTGCTGGATTGCGGGAATACGGGTCGAACCGCCGACGAGGATGACTTCATCGATATCTCTTGCTGTCAGACCGGCATCCTTAAGAGCCTGTTCGCAAGGATTGATCGTTGCCTGGATAAGTTTGTCGGCAAGCTGCTCGAATTTTGCACGGGTAAGGGTCTTCACCAGGTGTTTGGGAATTCCGTTGACCGGCATGATATAGGGAAGGTTGATTTCGGTCGAGGTTGTGCTCGAAAGTTCGATTTTAGCTTTTTCGGCAGCTTCCTTCAGACGCTGCAGAGCCATCGGATCCTGACGGAGATCGATGCCTTCATCTTTGAGGAACTCCTCTGCAAGCCAGTCGATGATCACGTGGTCGAAGTCATCACCGCCAAGATGAGTGTCACCGTTGGTCGACTTCACTTCAAACACACCGTCGCCAAGCTCGAGGATCGAGATGTCGAATGTACCGCCACCGAGGTCGAAAACGGCGATCTTCTGATCCTTGTCGGTTTTGTCAAGACCGTAGGCAAGTGCTGCAGCTGTAGGTTCGTTGACGATTCGCTTAACTGTCAGACCGGCGATTTCGCCTGCTTCTTTAGTTGCCTGACGCTGAGAGTCATTGAAATATGCAGGAACTGTGATGACAGCTTCGGTCACGGACTGTCCGAGATAGTCTTCAGCGGTCTTCTTCATTTTCTGAAGAATCATTGCCGAAATTTCCTGAGGAGTATATTCACGGCCGTCGATATCGACACGGGGTGTGCCGTTATCGCCGCGCACAACTTTGTAGGGCACGCGGTCGGTTTCACCTTTTACCTGATCATAAGTTTCACCCATGAAACGCTTGATCGAATAGATTGTGCGTTTAGGGTTAGTGATTGCCTGACGCTTTGCGGGATCTCCGACCTTACGTTCGCCACCATCTACGAATGCTACTATAGACGGGGTTGTGTTGCGGCCTTCGCTGTTGGGAATTACGACAGGGTCGTTTCCTTCAAGCACTGAGACGCAGGAGTTGGTTGTTCCAAGGTCAATACCAATAATTTTTCCCATAATGTTAGAAAGTTTTTAGTTTATCTTTGAATTTTTGATTTAACTTGTCAATCCGGAGACTGCCTTTGCGGGAGCTCCTTCTGTCAGAATATAAAACAAATACTATGCCAAAAAAGTTCCAACCATGACAAACTATTAAATCTCAACACCTTGACAACATAAAAAAGACAATGACACCATTTGTCATTTTGTCACCCTCCGGGGTGACATTTCTGTCACTCCTACTCATGACAGGTCTTCTCCCACCCCCGGAATCAGCCCTTTGGCATGCGACTCGCCGCAACTCCACGATTTTTCAACTGCCCGATTTGATTATGCGGCGCAGTTTCACTAATTTTGTAAGTAAGTCGTGAAAATTATTTTATACTTTCAGAGGATGGATTTTTAGGCGGCATTTTTTCGAAGATGAAGGAGTGGTGTAGTGTTCTACACGACTGAATATTCGGAGAAATAACGGCTGAAAGACACCGCTGAAAGTGTAAAACTGAATAAATAAGTAATAATTTCCATGACTTACATAATCAATTCAGTGATCATGAACGTCAACCGCCGTCAATTCTGCAAGTTCTCGTTTTTAGGTATTATCGCAGCTCTTTTCACTCCAGGCAAAGTGCTTGGATCTGTCGCCCGCCGCGGCTCACTGTCTGGTGAGTGCATGGTAGAGGTTGTCAGGTGTCAGTGTTTTTCTGATCTTCAGGGACGCTATCTCGACGACCCCGAAGCCGGTCCTTGCCGCCATTTTGCTGTCGGTGAAAAAATACGCATCACACCCGACAATCTCTGTTCACTGAAAGAATCGGGAAAGATCTGTCCGCAGGCATGGAAAGTTCTCGAGCCCTACGTAATGGCCGCCCTGTCTGCTGGCGAAACAACCGAATGCTCACCGGCTCTGAAACCCAACAATGCCCTCATCTGCTGTCCGGACGGAACCCGTCCTGTCATTTTCAAACTGACAGCCCTCTGAGTCCCACATTCAATCAGTTCATATTCTGATCAGACTTCGAGGCCGACATTGTCGACATAGAGAGTCAGTCCTTCAGTCCCGACGTAAGGCTCGCCGCTTCCGGCGCTCATCTCTACTATTATATGTGTCGGCTGCGCCGTCGCATCCCACCCCTCTTCGATCACAGGGACCATCTTGCCCTTGGAATTGCGGGCATAGTAAGGATTCTTCTTGCCGTGAAGACCAAGCCAGCTCCACCCCGCTTTTTTCGAACAGTCGCCGTAGACAAGCGGCACACGGTGGCCGTTGACCCAGTTGGTCGATTTAGAAAACTTCTCACCTCCGGTCGCCACTCGCTTGGCATGAATATTTCCAGAAGCGTCCTCCCAGCGGTGCTGGAGAAAAACGAATGCCACCGCTGCATCCCGACCCTGAAGTTTTTTCGGTGAACCGAATCCGGTCGCCTTTGTCCGCACATTGACATTAGGCATATCGACCTTATAGTCAAACACCAGATTTTTAGGCTTCTTCGTATAGGGGATTCCCATCTCCATCTTTGAATAGGGATTTGAGGTCGAGGTGATCGGTTCAAACATGCGGCCAAGGAAAATCGAACCGGCAACCATCACCTTCATGTCGATAATTCCCAGGACGGTCACTGTCTCAAGCATAGATGAAAGCTTGGCACACTTATTCGAAGCAGAACCGCGATTGACCGGAAAGACCGCATTCGAACACTTCTCGATCCCTTTGACCTTTGCGTAGACATTGCTCGTGGCCCACGGAGATCCTCCGAGATTGGAATATGCTCTATTTCCTGAAATGACCTTACTGGGACCGATCTCGTAGACCTGTA
>JAIDJZ010000254.1 GCA_029051965.1 Paramuribaculum sp.
TTCATGCATAATCTTGCTTACGATATTTCTGCCTGTCTCGTTGGGTCGGTGTTGTGTTTAAGAGAAAGATTCAGATGGGCGGAACGATTCTTAAGACGGCGCGCTGTCCGGAATTCCAGACACCCGAAGGGCGTCAGCTTGCCTATGACAATATCCGCCGTCATGAGATCGACGCGCTCGTCGTCATCGGCGGAGACGGATCTCTGACAGGTGCGCGCATTTTCGCGAAGGAGTTCAATTTCCCGATTATCGGTCTGCCGGGCACGATCGACAACGACCTCTACGGTACGGACTCGACGATCGGCTATGACACTGCGCTCAACACGATCATGGAGTGTGTCGACAAGATCCGCGACACGGCAACCTCACACGAACGTCTGTTCTTTATCGAGGTGATGGGCCGCGATGCGGGATTCCTTGCGCTTAACGGAGCTATCGCTTCGGGAGCGGAGGCTGCGATCATTCCGGAGATCTCGACGCAGGTCGACCAGCTTGCCGAGCTGATCCAGAACGGATTCCGCAAATCGAAGAACTCTTCGATCGTGCTTGTGGCTGAGAGTCCGGTGACAGGTGGCGCGATGGGTATGGCAGAGCGTGTTAAGAACGAGTATCCGGGCTATGATGTGCGTGTCTCGATTCTTGGCCACCTGCAGCGAGGCGGTTCGCCGACAGCCTATGACCGTATCCTTGCCTCGCGTATGGGAGCGGCGGCTATCGACGCACTTCTTGACGATCAGCGCAATGTCATGATCGGAATCCAGAACGACACGATCGTCTACGTTCCGTTTACGAAAGCGATTAAAAACGACAAGCCTATCAATCAGGGCCTTCTTGACACACTGCGCCGTCTGTCGATCTGATGGCAGTTCCGGAGGGTTTCATAAACCGAATGAAGAGTTGCGGGCCACCTCCCTGGCTTGCAACTCTTATTGATGCGCTTGGGCGCGAGCCGTCGGTGGCGGTCAGACTCAATGCCGGGAAGGCCGGTGCGGGGAAGAGTGTCGTCGGCGGGCGTCGTGTCGGGTGGAACTATGCCGGATTCCATCTTTCGGAGCGTCCGGCTTTTACGTTTGATCCGGCGTTGCATCAGGGTCTTTACTATGTGCAGGATGCGTCGTCGATGTTTGTCGGCCATGTTGTCGGCGAACTGACGCGCAATGCCGCAGGTCCGTTGACGGTTCTGGATGCGTGCGCGGCTCCGGGCGGAAAGACCACGGCTGTCATCGACGCGCTTCCCGAGGGAAGTGTGGTCGTGGCCAATGAGTTTGTCGCCAAGCGGGCTGCTGTGCTCCGTGAGAATCTGGCTAAGTGGGGCTATCCCTATGTCGTGGTCACTCAGGGCGATACGTCGCGTTTCTCTCAGATGGAGGGTGTGTTCGACATTGTTGTTGCGGATGTGCCCTGTTCGGGTGAGGGAATGATGAGGAAGGATGAGGATGCTGTCGGTCAGTGGAGCGATGGTCTTGTCGAACAGTGCGGCCGTCTGCAGCATGAGATTCTCGGCAATCTGTGGGGCGCACTTCGTCCGGGGGGATACCTTGTCTACAGTACCTGCACTTTCAATACGACAGAAGATGAGTCGACGCTTGCGTGGCTTGCAGACGAATACGGGGCCGAGCCGGTGGCTATACCTGTTGATGAGACGTGGGGCATAGCTCCCGCTCTGACGGGGACAATGCCTGCGTTCCGATTTATTCCGGGCCTCATCGAGGGCGAGGGACTTTTTATGGCTGTTGTGCGCAAGCCTGATGACGGGCGTGTGCCTGCAGGGGTTCCGGTTGCGTCCAAAAGGAAGGATAAGGATCGGCGCAGGTCAAATAAGGGCGACCGGATGTCGACTGTTCCGAGTGAGGTTGGCAGTTGGCTGCGCAAGGAGTGGCCTGCCGATCTGAAGGCGGAGGGCGACCGGATTGTGGCTACGTTTTGTGCCGGCGGAAGGTTCGAGCCGAAACTTGAGCTTGGTGTTGTGAAGGGTCGTGATGTGATTCCGTCACAGGAGCTTGCGATGAGCCGTGCTCTGAACAGGAGTGCGTTCAGCGAGGTCGAGGTGGATCGCGCGACTGCGATCGACTATCTCCGCTGTGAGGCGATTGTTTTGCCTGCGGGGACGCCGCGCGGAATCGTACTGCTGACTTACGGCGGCAATCCGTTGGGGTTTGCTAAGAATCTGGGAAATCGTGCGAATAATCTCTATCCGCGTTCATGGCGAATTATTTCCGGCCGTCCGCCGGAGCTGCCTGAGGCGCTTGAGATAGGCTGAATAAGTGTGTCATAACGGCTCATCCGGGTCGTCGCCTGAGGGATTCAGGTTCGGTCATTGACGACAGTCAACTCCCATCACCCTCACCCTCATGCTTCTACCGGCTGAACCATTCTGACAGCCCCCTCGCCATCCGGCAGAAAATAACAGACGCTGTGTCAAAATTCAGAATTTTGACACAGCGTCTTGGTTTCAGGTTACCGGACGACTCCGGTGGTGCGGTCTATCGGATGATAAACTTGGTTGCGAGTGATGTCGCCGGGCCTTCGGCCTTCAGGATGTAGCAGCCGGGGGCGGCGTTGCAGCTGAAGGGGAATTCGACAGTGTTGTCAGTCTTGTTGATGCTGACAGTCTTTACGAGCTGGCCGGTGATGGTGTAAGCGCTGACGGCGATTGCACCGAGGCCTTTGCTGCGGAGGGTCACACGAAGGTTTCCGGCGTTGCGTCCGGAGGTGATTTCGATAGCGTCGGCGTGATCGTTTCCGGCAATAACAGAGCCGATGGCACCTGTGTTGTCGAGCTGCAGTCGGTCGGCGTCGGCATCGTAGCGGACAACGTATTCGCCGCCGGCTTCGGTGTCGAAGGAGAGTTCTTTACCGTCGTAGTAGACTGAGCATGGTTCACCGGCGTTGGATCGGATGACTGCAAAGTCGAGTTTGTTTTTGCCGTAGCGGATGTCGACTTCGAAGTTGCCTCTCGCAAGGAGTCCGGCAACGTTTCCGTCGGTCCATTCAGAGGGTAGGGCGGGGAGGAGATGGAGTTTGCCAGTGTGGCTCTGGAGGAAGAGTTCGGCTACGCCGGCAGTACCGCCGAAGTTACCGTCGATCTGGAACGGCGGATGGAGGTCCCACATGTTGTCGGCTGTTCCTTCTTTGAGGAGGTTCTGGAAGAGGGTGTAGGCGTGGTCACCGTCAAGGAGTCGTGCCCAGTGGTTGAGTTTCCATCCCATGCTCCATCCGGTCGCGGCGTCGCCACGCTGGCGGAGTGTTTCCTTGCAAGCGTCGGCAAGTTCGGGCTGTTCGATCGGGTTGATCGTTGTTCCGGGGTGCAGACCGAAGAGGTGGTTGGTGTGGCGGTGGGTGTCGCCGTAGGTGTCAATGTCGTTGTACCATTCCTGGAGCTGTCCGTAGCGTCCGATCTGGTAGGGATACATGTTGTCGAGTTTCTCTTTCCATTCGGCGGCGGATTCTTTGTCGACATCGAGGATTTCGGCGGCTTTGATTGCGGCCGAAAGGACTTCACGAGTGACGGCGTTGGCATATGTGGCGCCCAGGTCGGCGGTTCCGTGTTCGGGCGAGTAGGATGGCGCGGAAGTGTAGGTTCCGTTTGTTCTGTAGAGCAGGTCGGAGCAGAAGTTGGCGCTTTCCTTAATAATGTCATAGCCGGTTTCGCGGAGCCATTCCTTGTCGCGGGTGTAGTCGTAATATTCCCAGAGCTGAGAGGCGAGCCAGGGTCCGGCTGTCGGGTTGTAGTTCCAGCTCATGTCGGAAGAGTTGAGGGGTGCGGTGAATCCGAAGATGTTGGTCGAGACTTCGGCAGTCCAGCCACGGGCGCCGTAGTAGGCAGTGGCGGTGCGTTTACCGGGTTCGACGAGTCCGCGGACATAGTCGATCAGAGGCGTGAAGCATTCGAGCAGGTTGGTGTTCGTCGCGGGCCAGTAGTTCATCTGGAGGTTGATGTTGTTGTGGTAGTCGACTCTCCAGGGGCCGTCGGTGTTGTTGTGCCACATACCCTGAAGGTTAGCGGGCATGTTTCCGGCTCTTGAGCTTGAGATCAGGAGGTAGCGTCCGTATTGGAAGTACATCTGCTCGAGTCCGTGGTCGAGAGTGCCTCTGCGGTAGTTGGCCAGACGTGTCGGCGTCGGCAGGTTTTCGAATTTCTCGTTGGGGTTGATTGAGATCGAAGTGCGTCCGTAGAGGGCAGAGTAGTCTTCGAAGTGGCGTTCGTAGAGCTCGTCGTAGCTTCTTTGAGCTGCGGCGGAGATCCAGTTGTTGATGTTTTCAACGGGGTTTTCACCGACGAATGCTGCGGCGTCGGTTGTCGAGGGGTTGAAGTTCATCTTATAGTCGGTGTCGGCTGCGAGGATGAAGTCGACGTCGGATGCGGAGGAAACAGTGATTGTTCTGGCCGATGCGTCGGCGGTCACGGTTCCGCCTCCGTTGGCGCGGACGTAGACGCGCATTGCCCACTGCATGCTGTTGTTAGAGATCTTTCCTTTGTAGAGGAGTCCACCTTCGACGGCTTCGACTGAAGTCACGTTCTGGGGAGAGTTGAAAGAGAAGGTCAGATTCTGATCGCCACCGTCGGATGTGTAGTTCCAGACCATTACGTTGTCGGGGTAGGAGCAGAAGTATTTGCGGCGATAGTTTACGTTGTCGGCAGTGAACTGTACGACAGCCAGCGATTTGTCGATGTTGATGATCCGTCGGTAGTCGCTGACGGAGTTGTCGGCGATGCCTGTCGAAACGTATGCCTCACCCATTGTCGTGAATACACCGAAACGGTTGCGGTCATAGTTGATCTTGCCGGAGTAGTTGCTGACAACGAGGCTGTTTGCGAGTGAGTTCTGTCCGTTTTCGAGGTATGTGCGGATCTGCGACAGGGTTGCGTCGGAAACTGTGCGGTTCATGTCCCAGTAGGTCGATGCGCCAGTGCCGGGTCCACCTTTCCAGAGTGTTTTCTCGTTGAGGACAACGCGTTCGCGGTTGACCGAACCGAGGATGTTACCGCCGAACGAACCGTTGCCGATGGGGAATGATTTGCGTTCCCAAAGCTGGTCGGGGTTGGTGTCGGTGGAGGAGAAGTCGTTGGTGTTCCAGATGGCGACGCCTGAGGTCGATGAGTTGGCGGTGTCGAACCAGAGGGCGTTTCCGCGAGTGTAGTCGGGATCGTCGACGATTGTGTAGACGCCGTTCTGCTCTCCGTCAAATGTCAGGTTGCCGTTGTCGAATTGCGCACCGGTGATCCGGACAGAAACGGAGTTGCCGAGAGTTGCCGAATTGCTTGCGTCGGCAACGAGCATGAAGTAGTTGTTGCCGGCGGAGAGGGGTTTGTCGGTGGCGAATTCCATTGTGGCGGAAGCGTTGTCGGCAGAAGCGATTACGTCGCTGCCGAGAGTTCCGGAAGTGGAATAGATCCATCGGAGGTTGGATATGTCGGCTGTGGATGTGCCGGTGTAGTCGAGCGATATGTTTTTAAGAACTACTGGGCTGAGAGATCCGGAGGTCGTTACGTTGAGCGTTGTTAGGATGACGTCGGTGCTTTCGAGGTCCATCCGTCCGTTTCGCGGAGTCACGCTGCTGCCGGTGATTTCCATGTCTTTGGGTTCGGCGATGGTCACGGTGAAGTCGTAGCTGATACCGTTGCGGATCTGGTTGTTGAGAGTTGTGAATAGTGTGGTCTGCCACTGTTCGGCTGCTGAAGCCGGTTCGAAGAATACGACGCGCATTCTGTAGTTGCCCGGAGCCTGTCCGGCGGGGATTGCAACCTGACGTGTGAAGCCGGTGTAGATGTCGTTGTTTGGCATTGTCGACCATCCTTTGGCAGAGATTTCATTGGCGGCAGTGAATCGGCCGTCGCCGTTCCAGTCGACGAAGCATGCTTCCTGTGTCCATCCGAGTTCGGCTTTGTTGCCGCTGATGGCGTCCTGCCATCCGTAGTAGGTTATTTCGAATGATGTCAGGCCGTGTTCGACGATAATCGGAGTCGCTGTCTTGTCGATGGTGGCTCCGTCGGTGACGTAGGTTCCGGCAGATGCGGTGAAGGCGGTGTAGGGGAGCTGTGCCGATGTTGTCGCGCTGAATACTTCGGGGGTTTTTGTTCCCTGTGTTGTGACGCGTTTGAGG
>JAIDJZ010000255.1 GCA_029051965.1 Paramuribaculum sp.
GACGCGTTTGAGGTAGCGGTTCTGCTGACCGGAGTTGTTGGTGAAGGTGCGTTTCATCGCGGGGTAGGCAAGGTCGCCGAAGTTGCCGACAACGTTGATGTCGTCGTTGCCGTTGATGATGGTTTCCATGTCGGTGGAAATCGTCTCGTTGGTGGCGGCGTTTGTCCAGTTGATGAATGAGTTGCCCTTGACGGGGGTTGCAACCAGCGTTACCGGGCCGGCAATGGTGATGGTGTTTGAGTCATGTCCGGCGATGGCAACGCTTCCGCGTGCGGGATCGTTGCTGGTGACGGTTACGGTGCGTTCGAAGACGCCGTTGACCGTGATTGTGAATTCGACGGCCGCTCCGCCATTGCTTCCAATGTCGGAGGCTCCGCATGGGGTTATGTTGTTCCAGTCGACTTTCATGAGGGCTTTATAGCTGCCCGGGGCGAGATCGGCCGGAAGGGTGAACGACGGCATGACGGTCGTTTTTACGCCTCCGTTGCTTGCGGCGGGCGCTCCGATGCTGTTTGTTCCGTTGTAGTAGGAGTAGCAGACTAATTCTCCGGAACTGCTTCCGTCGGCGTTGACGTCGGAGTTGTAATCACCGTCTCCGTCGTAGTCGATGAAGAGGTAGGCGTGCATCCATTCGCCTTTCCAGGTCAGTCCGCTGAAGCTGACCGATGCTCCCGGAAATGTCGTGAATGCCGGTTCGGAGGTTTTGTCCAGATAGATGGCGCTCCCATAGGAGCTTCCCTGGTTGACTGCGATTGTCGTCGTGGTGGTTCCGTCAGTGAGGGCGAAGGAGGTGAGATAGCGGTCACCGGAGCTTCGTGTCATTGTCGGATAGTTGCACGTAGCATGACAAATCATAGGCGCGAATAGTCCCGCGCACGCAAGCCAACGAAAAAGATTTGAAGCTTTTTTCATGGAATTGATTTGAAATGTTAATTATGATTGGTTAATAGTAGTTTTCAAGTTTATAATAGGCGAGGTCTGTGTGACAAAGGTAGCAAAAAAACTTTTGATGTTAAAGGATTTGGCTGATAATTGTTTGGATTGTTGGGCCGTGGCCCGGCTTTATGTTGCTGCAAGCCGATTTTTGGGGCTTACGACAAGACACGACAATAGAGAATCCGAAATCAGCAGGACTGATGCGACGGATTCCCTATTAAATCTTTATGTAGCCAGAAAGAAAGGCCGGGCTAAAGCCCGTGGCGGAGGCGTCGGTTTATTCCTCTACGCTGCGGAGCTTCTGCACGTAAACGGCTTTCATCATCTTCTTGCGGTTTACCACAGAAGGTTTCTGGAAAGCCTGACGGCTGCGGAGTTCCTTAACGATGCCGGTTTTTTCATATTTGCGCTTGAATTTTTTGAGAGCGCGCTCGATGTTTTCGCCTTCTTTAACTTGTACGATGATCATTTGATGTTATTGTTATTTGGATGTTTATTATTTGTCTTATTGCTTTTTGCGGGGCAAAATTAAGAATTGTTTTCCTAATGGCAAAACTTTTTTATGGAAAAAGCGGCCGCGCGTTGAAAAATTGGGGGTTGAGGCGGGAAAAGAGATTATGCTGATATTGAGGCGGAGAGGGCTGCTACGGCTGAAAGATAGTTGGCCATCGATCCGGCTTTGATTATTTTTTTGACGGCTTTCCGGTCGAATCCGTCGCCGAGATATTCCCAGAACGGCTTGATTTTGGACAGGATCTGGGTGTCGCCGCTGAGGCGTTCGGAGTAGAGGTCGAGGATTTCGTTGTGGAGGCGCAGTGTCATTGAGCGGCGCTTTGCGTCGGTCCATTGGATGCCTTCTTGCCATTCGGCGGCGAGCGACGGGCGCGTGAGTAGCCCGCGTCCGATCATCACTCCGGCGAGGGCGGGATAGGTGGCGCGCAGGCGGTCGATGTCGGCGGGGGTGAGGATGTCACCATTATATATAACGGGATGTGTGACGGCGGGGAGGATTTCGGCGAAGCTGTCGAGAAGGAGTTCGCCTCGGTAGAGCTGTGAGGCGGTGCGCGGGTGTATGCAGACGAATTCGAGGGGCATTGAGTTGATTATGTCGATGACGCCGGTCCATTGTGCGGGGTCGTCGATTCCGAGGCGCATCTTGACCGAGAAGAGGATGTCGGGGCGTGAGTGCATGGCTTCGGCGATTTCGCGGAGTCGGTCGGGTGAGGCGAGGAGGCCTGCTCCTCTGCCTCGGCGTACCTGCGGGGGAAAGGGGCATCCGAGGTTGAGGTTGATGCGGGAGTGTCCGTTTCGGGTCAGTGTGTCGGTGAGAAGGTTGAATTCCGGGAGGTCGCGGCAGATGATCTGCGGGGTGACGTCGTGGGCGTCAGTGAGTGCGGCGGAGGCGTCGCGGATGTCGCGGCGTCGGGGTTCTCCTTTTTCGATCCGTAGAAATGGTGTGAAATAGCGCATCGGCTGTCCGGCGAGAGGGAAGAGCCGGGAGTGGGTCTGGCGGAATTCCGTTTCGGTGAGTCCCTGAAGCGGGGCTGACATGATGGAAAATTGGCTGTCGGTGTGCATGGTCGGTTGAATTGAGTGCAAATTTAATCAGATTATGACCGATGTGCAACCGGCGGGGGCGTTTTTTCACCGGAAGATGGGGTGGCCGGGAAGTGGGTTGCTTTGTAAAAACGACCTCTGATTTGCGAGATAGGGCGAAAGTGATTAATTTTGCACGAGGAAACGCGCGTTGGAGTGTGCGTTCCGAGAAGCATGCTATTTCAATTTTACTCTAACAATATGGATATCAAGACTATGAATTCAGCGGCCGACAACATTCGCGTCCTGTCTGCCTCGATGGTGGAAAAGGCGAAGTCGGGTCACCCCGGCGGAGCGATGGGCGGAGCTGATTTTATCAATGTGCTCTATTCTCAATTTCTTGTAACTGATCCGGAAGATCCGACGTGGCCCTGGCGCGACAGGATGTTTCTCGATCCGGGCCATATGTCGCCGATGCTCTATTCAGTGCTGGCACTCTGCGGCTACTATACGATTGACGAATTGCAGCAGTTCCGCCAGTGGGGCAGCGTGACTCCGGGTCATCCCGAGCTGGATCCGAAGCGCGGAATTGAGAATTCGTCGGGTCCTCTCGGTCAGGGCCACGTGATGGCCGTCGGCGCAGCGATCGCCGAGCGTTTCTATGCAGCCCGTTTCGGAGAGGATTTCGCCCACAAGACGTATGCCTTCATTTCGGATGGCGGCATTCAGGAGGAGATCTCGCAGGGTGCAGGCCGCATCGCCGGCTATCTTGGTCTTGCCAACCTTATAATGTTCTATGACAGCAATGCCGTTCAGCTTTCGACAATGGTCGATGAGGTCGACACAGAGGATGTAGCGGCAAAATACCGTGCATGGAACTGGAATACAATCGAGGTGGACGGTTCGGATCCTGAGGCTCTCGCCGAAGCGCTGAAGAATGCCAATGCCGAAACGAAGCGTCCTACGATTATTATCGGCCGTACGATCATGGGCCGTGGCTGTGTGAAGGCCGACGGTTCGAACTTCGAAGGGCAGTGCTCGACCCACGGGCAGCCTCTGAGCAAGAGTGGTGCCGACATCGCGGCTACGCTTCGCAATCTCGGAGCAGATCCGGAAAATCCCTGGGTTGTCCGCGAAGAAGTTGCTGCTCTCTATGCGGCCCGCCGTCAGGAACTGGCCGGCATCGTGGCAGAACGTCGCAAGAAGATTGCCGCATGGGAAGCCGCCAACCCCGAAAAGGCTGCTCAGCTGAAGGATTTCCTTGCCTGCAAACTGCCTGAGATCGACTATTCGGCGATTGCCCACAAGGCAAATGTGGCAACGCGTACGGCGTCGGCCGACGTGCTTAAGGTGCTGTCGGAAAAGATCGGCAATATGATCGTTTCGAGCGCGGACCTTGCAAACAGCGACAAGACTGACGCATTCCTGGCTCACACTCATGCGCTGACCCACGGTGATTTCTCCGGAGCGTTCCTTCACGCCGGTGTGTCGGAGCTGACAATGGCTTCGATCATGAACGGAATCGTTCTTCACGGCGGAATGTTTGCCGCATGCGGAACATTCTTCGTGTTCTCAGATTATATGAAGCCGGCTATCCGCATGGCTGCATTGCAGGAGCTTCCCGTGAAATATGTGTGGACTCATGACGCGTTCCGCGTCGGCGAGGATGGCCCGACGCATCAGCCTGTTGAGCAGGAGGCGCAGATCCGTCTGCTTGAAGAGCTGCGCAATCTGTCGGGACGCCGTTCGATGCTTGTGCTCCGTCCGGCCGATGCCGCAGAGGCTACTGTCTGCTGGCAGATGGCAATGGAAAACCAGTCGACTCCGACGGGATTGATTTTCACCCGTCAGGATGTGCCGGATCTGCCTTCGCCTTCAGGCAATCGCTATGAGGAGGCTCTCGGCGCACGTCGCGGCGGTTACGTAGTGATGGATGCTGCGGGCGCGCAGGTGACTCTGGTCGGCAATGGTTCGGAAGTGGCTCTTCTCTGTGAGGTGGCTGTGCTTCTTGAGGCAGAGGGAATCAAGGCGTCGGTCGTTTCGGTTCCGTCGCTCGGTCTGTTCCTCGACCAGGATGAGGAGTATCGCAACAGTGTGATTCCTCCCCATATGCCTACTTTCGGCCTGACTGCCGGTCTGCCTTCGACGCTCCGTCCGGTCATCGGTTCGCAGGGCTTCATTTACGGTCTGAACCATTTCGGAGCGTCAGCTCCCTACAAGGTGCTCGACGAGAAGTTCGGTTTCACTCCGGCCGCTGTTCTCGAACAGGTCAAGCAGTATCTGGGTGAGTAACTCCTTCCCCCGGTTTACGATAGAAAAAACATGAGGGTGTGTCATAACGGCTCATCCGGGTCGTCGCCTGAGGGATTCAGGTTCGGTCATTGACGACAGTCAACTCCCATCACCCTCACCCTCATGCTTCTACCGGCTGAACCATTCTGACAGCCCCCTCGCCATCCGGCAGAAAATAACAGACGCTGTGTCAAAATTCTGAATTTTGACACAGCGTCATGTTTTTTGAGGGGACTTAACGGAGAGTGAAGAGGGCTGACGGAGTGGTGCGGGGAAGTGCGACGAGCTGGAGTTTTCTGTCGCGGGCTTCGACCGATCCGGAGCCGTCGCCGATCGAGTCAAGTCCGGCGTTGTTGAGAGCCGTGCGTATTGTCGCGAGTGCTGTCTCGGGACGGTTGTTGTCCTGGCTCAGATGGCAGAGGAAGATGTTGCGCAGGCGGTCGGATAGTATCGAGGCGAGAAATTCGCCTGTCACTGCGTTGTCGAGATGTCCGGTGGCGGCTGCAATTCTTGCTTTCAGGTACATCGGGTAGGGTCCGCGCATCAGCATTTCGGCGTCGTAGTTGCTTTCGATGACGATGTGGTTGGCCTGGCGCATGTAGAAGTCGACACGTGGGGTGATGCATCCGAGGTCTGTGGCGATGGCGATGGCGGTTTCGCCGTGGCGGATGAAATATCCGACATTGTCCGTGCCGTCGTGGCTGACATCGAAGGGGGTGATTTCGAACGGTCCGACGCTGAACGGAAACTCCTTGTGGATTGGACGGTGGAAGTCTTTCACTCGTCGGGAGATGCTGTGGCGTCGGAGAAGTCCGGTCAGCGTTTTGGGAGTGCAGTAGACTCCGAGGTCGGGGCGTTTGCGGACGAGCGGGTAGACATATTTGACGTGGTCGGTGTGGTCG
>JAIDJZ010000256.1 GCA_029051965.1 Paramuribaculum sp.
ATTGCGGCACTCGGTTCGCCGGGAGCGGCCGTCGCCATGTCGTCGAATGCCACCGGCTGGATCTCGACCTGCAGGTCGATGCGGTCGAGCAACGGGCCGGAGATACGGCTGAGATATTTCC
The DNA here is from genome assembly GCA_029051965.1 of Paramuribaculum sp. Taxonomy (GTDB): domain Bacteria; phylum Bacteroidota; class Bacteroidia; order Bacteroidales; family Muribaculaceae; genus Paramuribaculum. The sequence goes on from JAIDJZ010000256.1 coordinate 122, forward strand.
GCACTGCGCCGGGAGCGCACTCACATTCGCGTGTGGGATGGTTGTAGTAGCCGCACGGACACGGATTCATCGAGGCCACGAGCATGAACGAAGCGGGATAATCGACCGAATATTTCGCACGGGAGATCGAGATCACATTATCCTCGAGCGGCTGACGAAGAACCTCGAGAACGGTTCTGGGAAACTCCGGGAATTCGTCCATAAAGAGAATTCCGTTATGGGACAGAGAGATTTCGCCGGGATGGGGATTCGTGCCCCCGCCGACAAGCGCCACAGGCGAAATCGTGTGATGGGGCGAGCGGAAAGGGCGGCGGGTCATCAGCCGCGAACCTCCGGGGAGTTTTCCGGCGACCGAGTGGATTTTGGTCGTTTCGAGAGCCTCGGAAAGCGACAGCGGCGGAAGAATCGACGGAAGACGCTTGGCCATCATCGATTTGCCTGATCCGGGAGGTCCGACGAGAAGGATATTGTGGCCGCCGGCACACGCCACCTCAAAGGCTCGTTTCACGACTTCCTGACCTTTCACTTCCGAGAAATCCTCTTCGAAAGTGGCGCAATCGGCAGCGAACTCCGCACGGGTGTCGACAACGGTCGGGTCGATTCCAACCCTCCCCTCAAGAAATTCGATCACCTCGCGCAAAGACGATGCACCATAGACCTGAAGGTTATTGACCACAGCCGCCTCCGGAGCATTTTCGCGAGGCACAATCATTCCGCGGAATCCGCATTTCCGGGCGAGAATAGCCATCGGAAGCACTCCGCGGATCGGTAGCAACGACCCGTCGAGAGAGAGCTCGCCCATTATCATGAACTCATCGAGAGCCGGAACCGTGATGCGTGTCGATGCCGCAAGGATTGCGATAGCGATCGGCAGGTCATAGGCCGCACCCTCCTTCTTGACATCGGCCGGCGAGAGATTGACAACAAACCTGAGCCGCGGGAAATCATAGCCGCTCTGCGTGACAGCGGCCATTATGCGCTGATAGCTCTCCCGGACAGCCGTGTCGGCCAGCCCGACCATATTGAACGTAGCGCCGGTCGAAGCAATTGCTTCAATTGTGATTCTGATTGCATCGATGCCCTGGACTGCGGCACCATAAGTCTTGATCAACATAGGTCGGAGGGAGTCAGATTAGGAAAATCAACGTTTAAGACGCGTTTCGACAGCGGCTGCCGCAGCCGAAACCGACGAGCCGCGATAGGTCTGGTTGCCGGCCGAATCGGTCACGATAAAATAGGGGTAGCGCGGGATGCCGAGCTTGCGCAGGGCCGTGGAGGCAACCGTAGCGGGTGCCCATGTGCGGCGCCATGTCGACGAATCGCCCCTCAGTGACTCTCGCCACGAAGCCGAATCCGGAGCGGCTGAGATTTCAACCGCTTCGAAACGCGGCGAAGCGTAGTCGCGGACAAGACTGCGGACGCGCGGAGTCACAGAGTCCCGCGCCGCACGGTCGGCCGACATAAAGCAGAAAAGCATTGCCGAACGGCCACGGGGATTGACGCTGACAACGGAATCGGAAACGTCATAGAGACTCATCGGGCCGATATGAGTCGAAGCAGCCTCTCCGAGCTGGGCCGAGAGCGAACCGGTGAAATTCTGGATAATCTCCTGGGCGCGAGCTGAAGAAGAGAGCAGCCCCATAAGAGAGTCGGCTTCATGCTCAAAACCGTCAGTGCGGAAAAAGCTGACCATAAGCGCCGTTGCCGCCTTCGACGACTTGTTGCGTCCGACCCAGTCGGCTATGGAGCGGTTCAGAGCCGCCGCATCGCCTTTCTCAAGCAGATCGGCGTTTTCCGCCACCCAGCCTGCAATCTTTTCCGAATCGCTGTTGCCCGAGACCTTTATTGCATAAGGTTCGGCCACATCTCCCTTCAGACGGATCTTGTCGCCGTTCTCGACAACGAGCGTAGCCATCTGCAGACCGTCGCCGAGCGTCAGAGTCAGAAGGGTCGGCTTAGCCGCTTCGCCGGTAAATGCGAATTTATTGTCTGCGGCGACAACCGTGGTTCGTTTAAGTCCGCCGGCGGCATAATATGTAGCGTTGACGATCTGCGCACCCAGACCTTCGATTTCACCCTGGACAACAAACTGTTTCTTTTTCGAGCAGCCACAGAGGGCCACCGCAAGGGCAAGCATGAGAATATAGATTGTATGTTTCATTTTTCCTGTTCGACAGCCGGCATCTGCCGACCGTTTCTGTTGATTCACAAAATTAGCGATAACCGCGCAAACGCGCAAACAATGCGACTGCAGATTAACCGTTTCGGCCGATTTTTACAAAAAGCAATATCTTTCCTGATAAAAACCGGCCCCGCGGACTATGAAAATCCTCGGCGAGTGATTAACTTTGCGGAATGAAACTGAAATATCTTTTTTTGCTGCTTATGATCTCTCCGCTGATGAGTCACACCGGACTTAAGGCGCAGATCGTCGCGCCCGACAGCATGACCATCGACACCGACAGTCTGCGGCGCGATTTCGACAATCAACCCTATTTCGGTCTCTACAAAGACAACTACTTCACATTCGGCGTCCCCATCGGCGAAACCCCGACAAAGACAAACTCAAACGTAAAGTTTCAGATCTCCATTGCCCAGCGTCTGACCCGAAGCACACTTCCCTGGAACACATATCTCTTTCTATTCTACACGCAGAAGGTCTTCTGGAACGTGCTCGAGAACTCCATGCCGATGACCGACCTCAACTTCAATCCGGGCATAGGACTTGTCAAACCTCTTTTTGTCAAAGACCGGTTCATCGGCAAACTGATGGTCCTGGCCGAACACGAGAGCAACGGACGCGACGGCGTCAAATCACGCTCTTGGAACAAGATCTCATTCGGGGCCAACATCATGATCGAACCGACTTTCATTGTCCACGGAAAATTCTGGATTCCGATCGTCGACGGCGGCGAAAACCGCGACATCCTCGACTATTCAGGCATCTACCAGGTCGGGACACAGGTCTTCTCGCGCAACCGCCGGTTCGGCGCCTCGGTCACTCTGGTCAAACGCCGCGGCTGGAATCTCAACTACAACACAATAATCGAACTCAACTACCGTCTTTTCAAAAGAGAAAACCAATATCTGTTCGCCCAATACTACAACGGCTACGGCGAAGGTCTGCTCGAATACAAGAAATTCCACTCGATGTTCCGCGTCGGCATCGTCATAAAGCCGCGCATATTCTCTGACTTCTGACCCCCCCCATGACGAGACTTTCCATGACGACAGAACGACTTTTCCTCTGAACGCAGACTTAACCCCACAGCCCCATCAGACATCAACTACCAAAAATGGACTACCGTATCATCCCACCGCAAGAACTTCCGGAAGCGGAAATCCGGCTTCCGCTGTCGAAAAGCATGTCAAACCGCGCAATGATAATCAATTACCTGTGCGGGCAGCCCGACGCGCTCCTTCATAGCGCCGACTGTGACGACGCCAATGTTCTGGCCTCGGCCCTCGCCGATCCGACAGCTGCCGAAACCGACATCGACGGCGCAGGCACAGCAATGCGTTTTCTGACAGCCCTCTATGCCGTCTCTCCGGACCGCGAGGTCGTTCTGACAGGCAACGAACGGATGCAGCATCGTCCCATCGGGCCGCTTGTCGAAGCTCTGCGCGCTCTTGGCGCACGGATCGACTATCTCGGACAGGATGGATACCCCCCACTGAAAATCTCAGGCCGAAAACTCTGCGGCGGCACGATCGACATCGACGCATCGATGAGCTCACAGTTTGTCTCCGCCCTTCTGATGGTCGCCCCGACTTTCAGCGGAGGACTGACTGTCAACCTCATGGCCGAATCCGGATCGATGCCCTACATCGACCTGACACTTTCAATGATGCGGAAGGCCGGAATCGAAGCAGAGCGGTCGAACCTCACGATAACCGTTGCGGAAGGAACTTACAGGAATCCGATCCCGGTAATCGAGCCCGACTGGAGTGCCGCCGCCTTCTGGTATGAGATCGAAGCGGTCTCATCCGGATTCATAACACTCCTCGGGCTGACTCCCGGATCTGCTCAAGGCGACGCAAGCCTTCCGGAAATATTCTCCGACCTCTGCGTGACAACAGAGTTCACACCCGACTACAACAATGAGGGTCCGGCAGCCGAACTGACAGCCTCGCCCGACATCTCACCCCGCTTTGTCAGAGACCTGTCGCAGAACCCCGACCTCGCCCCGGCGATAGCCGTGACCTGCGCACTCATCGGAATTCCGTTCCGTCTCAGCGGACTCGCAACCCTCCGCCTCAAGGAATGCGACCGGCTCGGAAGCCTGCAGACCGAACTGAAACGAATTGGTGTTCCGGCCGAGATCATCGGCGACGACACCCTCGAATGGCTCGGCAACCGGCTACCCATTGCCGGACTGCCCGAATTCAGAACCTACGGCGACCACCGCATGGCAATGGCCCTCGCCCCGGTGGCCATCTATATTCCCGGAATCAAGATCTGCGATGCGGAAGTAGTCACCAAATCCTACCCCCGCTTCTGGGACGATCTGCAGTCCGCCGGCTTCACACTCGTGGACGGAAACATCTCCTATGAAGAACTTTTCAGCGAAGAACAATGATAGTAGCTTTTTACATATTTCTTGCCCTGATCGTCACAGGCTCCGTTCTCTATTACTTCCACCGTCGCAAGCTCCGCAATCTGGCACCCGGAGAGGAAGCCCCCGAAGTAGTGGAGCCTGAACAGTGCTGCGGAATGCATATCACATGCGAACGCGACTCGCTTCTGGCTGCCGTCAGCAAAGAAATCGAATACTACGATGACGAAGAACTCGACCGTTTCCGAGGGATCAAGCCCGACGACTACGACGACGAGGCAATCGAGGAATTCCGCAACGTGCTTCTGACCCTTCTGCCCGGCGACATTGCCGGCTGGGCACGCAGCATACAGCTCCGGGGCATCGAATTGCCGGCTCCGGTGCGCGACGAACTTCTGATGATCGTTGCCGAAGCCCGGCAGCACAGCAACCACTGAAAACCACCCCGAAAACATGGCCGACATTATCCAATATGCCTTTTTCCAGAGAGCCCTTCTCGGAGTCGCACTCATCAGTGTAGCCGCCGCGATCATCGGCACCTACATCGTGACCCGGCGTCTCGTTGCGATCAGCGGCGGAATCACCCACGCCTGCTTCGGAGGCCTCGGAATCGGCTACTTCCTCGGAATCAACCCGCTGATCACCGCAACGATGTTTGCCATCGGCGCATCGGCCGGAGTCGAATGGCTTGCCGCCCGCCAGAAAATGCGCGAAGACTCGGCAATAGCCGTTGTCTGGGCTCTCGGCATGGCCATAGGCATTATCTTCGTATTTCTCACCCCGGGCTATGTCCCGGAACTCAACACGTTTCTGTTCGGAAACGTCCTGACCATTTCTCCGGCCGACCTCTGGACATTCGGAATCTTCACGACTCTTCTGCTGGCATTCTTCATAGCGTTCTACCGTCCGATACTCGCATGCGCGTTCGACCGAGATTTCGCTCGCGTCATGCACATTCCGGTGCGCTTCATCAGCTACGCGATGACCGTACTGATCGCCATATGCATCGTGCTGACGATCCGCCTCGTCGGCATCATGCTTCTGATGTCGATGTTCGCACTGCCGCAGCTCGTTGCCGAGACCTTCTGCCGCCGCTTTCCGGCAATGATGACTGCCTCGGCGGTCATCTCGCTGATCTGCAGCGTCGGCGGACTTCTGCTGAGCTCGGTCGTCAATGTGCCATGCTCGGCGCTGATTGTCATCGTAATGACCGGCGCCTATATGATTGCCCGCATATTCTCACCCCGATGACACCCAAAGAGTCCAATGCAATAATATAGCTTTCCCGCGCGTTATGAAATAAGCGCCACAACGCGCCTATTGATGATCTATGAAACTGAGCCGGTTATTTTTGTTGGTTGCCATCGTGTCGGGACTGGCCCTGTCGGGGTGCAGCCTCAAAAAAAACACAGCCGCTTCAAGAAAATACACAGCCTTCATAACCCGCTACAACATCTATTTCAACGGCGACGAACACTACAAGAAGACAATCGGCGAACTCGAAAGCAAATATGAAGACGACTTCACCCGCACAACCCTCTTCATGCATCCCGCCGAAGCATATGCCGACGAGAAAGCCCCGCAACCGTCAGGCGACTTCAAACGCTCGATAGAGAAAGCCCAGAAAGCCATCCAGGTCCGATCGATAAAGAAACGTCCCGCCCGCAAAGCGGGAAAATCCTCGCCAGAATACAAAAAATGGCTCAAACGCGAGGAATACAACCCATTTCTCCACAACGCATGGCTCATGATGGGCCGAAGCCAGTATATGGGCGGCGACTTCCTCGGCGCAGCCGCGACATTCTTCTATATCGAAAAACACTTCTGGTGGCTTCCGGCGACTGTCACCGAAGCGAAACTCTGGCAGGCCAGATCCTACATAGCGATCGACTGGCTGTTTGAAGCCGAAGGCATCCTGCGCCCGATCACCGAAAAAGACCTGACAGACAAGGACCTTGTCGACCTCTATAATTACGATATGGCTGACCTCAATGTGCGCCGCAAAGAATATACCGCCGCGATCCCATATCTCGAAAAAGTTGCAAAAGAAGCTAAAAGCGAACAGAAAGCCCGACTGACATTCCTGCTCGGGCAGCTCTACGCCCTGACCGGAGAAAACGCGCAAGCCTACAAGGCATTCCGCAAAGTCGGATCGATGTCAGCGATCCCCTACCGCACCCGTTTCAACGCCCGGATCAAGCAGAGCGAAGTATTCCAGGGAAGCGACATAGCCCCCGAAGTCAAATCGCTCAAAGGACTGACACGATACAGCGCCAACACACAGTTTCTCGACCAGATCTACTACGCCATAGGCAACCTCTATCTCTCTCGCGCCGACTCGGCCCACGCAATCGAAAACTACCGCATGGCAATCGAAAAATCGACACGCAACGGAATCGAGTCCGCTCTGGCCAATCTCGCTCTCGGCAGCCTGTACTATGCCCGCGGAGAATATGATCTGGCCCAGCCATGCTATTCCGCCGCCATCTCGCAGATTCCGGAAAACCGGCCTGACTATGTGACCATAAAGCGCCGCTCCGACGTGCTTGACGAGCTTGCCATATATTCCCAGAATGTCACCCTTCAGGATTCCCTTCTGCGTCTGGCGGAAATGACTCCCGAACAACAGCGACAGATCGTTGACCGCATCATCGAAGATCTCAAGAAACGGGAAAAAGAGGAAGCCGAGAACGCCGCACGCGAAGAGTATCTCGCCCAGCAGGCCGCCGCAGGCACCGGGCTGAACCAGAGCGGCGCTTCCGCTCCCAACACCTTCCTGCTCAACACCGACAAATCGTGGTACTTCTACAATCAGGCGACACGCAACGCCGGACGCACGGAATTCCAGAAACGGTGGGGAAGCCGCAAACTTGAAGATGACTGGCGACGCCGCAACAAAGCCTCCTTCAGCCGGTTTGAAGAACCGATCGAGGATCCGGCCGGCGAAACAGGCCTCCCCGCAGACTCGATCGTCGAGGAAACTCCCGACGAAGCCGCTTCCCGCGAAGCTCTCGAACGCGCCTCCGACCCGCACTTCCCCGAATATTATCTGCGACAGATTCCCTCCGACGACGCAGAGAAAGCAACCGCAAACGAAGTGATCCAGGAAGGGCTCTACAACATGGGCGTCATCCTGAAAGACCGTATGCAGGACTATAACGCATCCGAAAAAGCATTCCTCAGACTGATCTCCCGCTATCCGGACAACATCTACCGGCTGGACGCCTACTACAACCTCTATCTGATGTTCATGCTCTCCGATCAGCAGGCCAAAGCCTCGACCTACCGCCGGCTGATCCTCGACGAATTCCCCGAATCGACCTACGGGCAGGCTCTCGCAGATCCGGACTACATGGACAAACTCAGACGCATGACCGAAGAGGAAGCATCTCTCTACGACAAAGCCTACACTGCATACTTCAACAACGACAACGCGACGCTCCACCAGATCTGCGCTCTCGTCAGAAAAGAATATCCGATGAGCCGCATAATGCCGAAATTCCTCTTCCTCGACGCTCTCGGCTATGTCACCGACAACAACAGCGAACGCTTCTCGGAAACACTCAACGAACTGGTCAGCCGCTTCCCCGACACCGATGTCGCACCCCTCGCCTCATCCTATCTCAGACTGCTGGCCGAGGGACGCCGCTTCAACTCCTCGTCATCGAATGTGCGCGGGATGATCTGGTCAACCCGACTGGGCAACGACTCGACCCACGTCAGCCTCGAAAACAAACCCGCAGAATTCTCCTTCCGCACCGACACGGCGCAGATCATGCTTCTGATCTATCCCGTTGCGACCACCGACTCCCATGCGCTTCTCTTCGACGTGGCACGTCATAACTTCACGACATATTCCGTGCGCGACTTCGACCTCGAATCTCTCCGGTTCGGACCGATCGGACTGATCGTCATCTCCGGATTCAACAACAGGCGCGAAATCGACACCTACCGTTCCGGTCTCGAATCGTCGCCCGTCTTCACCCTCCCGTCCGGAGTCATCCCGTTGATCATTGCCCGCGGAGACTATGACATACTGATCAACGAAGGACGGTCGCTCGAAGAATATTTCGACGCAGCAGGTGATGACCGGCTGAAACGCATCCACGAAAGCGTCCTTCCGTCCGACGAATATGACGAACCGGTCATTCCGGAACTCGAGCCTGCGCCTGACTCTGTCCCTGCACTCCCCGGCATCCCGGAACAACCCGCCCCGAAAAAGACTCCCGACGACCCAACGCCCGTCCGGGAACCTGACACGCCCGTCAGTCCCCCCTCCGGTCCCGCCAAGCCAATCAAG
>JAIDJZ010000257.1 GCA_029051965.1 Paramuribaculum sp.
ATCTACACCAATGCTGTCGTTTCCGGATTGTCAAGTCTGGACGCGGAAGAGATGGATCGTGTGTGCAAGGCCTATGAGCGTGAGTGCGGACGCAAGAAAGAGAAAGGCGAGCCGGTGGTGATCGATCTCGATGTCGTAATAATCAATTCGGAGGTGTTGCGTCCGAAGGATGCTGCCCGCAGCTATTTCACTATCGGACTGAGCGAGATCGGGTAGGGGAGCGACCATTTCTTTTCTCTGAGGTTTACAAAGGGGATTCCCAACTCATCACATTCATTCATGTAGCGACGCGCAGTCCGTGGATTCAGATCTGAGGCAAGAAGAATCGTGTCGGGAGAATAGCGGTTGTCAATCAGTTCGATCCCCGATCTGTAGCCCTTGCATAGTAACGCATAGTTCAGTTTGCCTTCGGGGAGCGTCTCTTTTCCTGAAATCAGCCCGATACTGACATTTCCAACAGTTATCATCCGGTCACTATGTCGTCGGGTTGTGTCGACAGAGAGTGTTCCGATGCCACGTTTCTGCATGAAGTCACGGTAGCGGAATTCCGCTCTTGAGATGACATTCAGCGGTTCGTTAGGTGCGGTAGTCACGATCTTTAGTTCATTATTCTGCATGGGAATGATCATGTCGGTGTGATGCTTGTTGCGGGCAACGTAGATTCGTGGCTCTGTCGGCTGACGGTCTGAGGCCATTATGCAGCAGCCAGTCATAACCAATGTGATCGCAGCAGCTGTAAGGCCGACTGTTTTCCTTTTTTGCTTCTCGGCATCAAGAGCCCATTTGAGGGCAATGACAGAAATTGCCGTCGGAATGACGATCCATTCGCGCAGGTACAGGCCGTCGTATGAGCTTCCGGGAAGAGATGATATCGATTCACAGATCAGTTTTATCAGCGCGCACAGCCAGCTAAGCACCATGCAGATAGATTCGCTGTGGAGGCCGAAGAAGCCAAGAACGACCATGATGACTCCACCTCCGATGACAAACGGCAAGAGAATGGCGCTCAGAAGGTTTCCGATAAGGAAATAGGTCGGGAAGGAATGAAAATAGATGATAGTCAGAATTCCGGTTCCGATTACTGCGCTCAGTGTAACACACAGGTATGAGGCGGCGTTGTAGGCGACTCTTCGTCGTCGGTCGACCGGGTTGAGGCGTTCGGCAAAGAGAATGATGGCGAGCACGGCTGCAAACGAAAGTTGGAATCCGATCTGAAACAGTGCCTCAGGCGAGACGACCAGAATGCACAGCGCTGCGAGCGCGAGTGAGTTCAGCGGGCTTGTGCGGCGTTGGAGCAGCCGTCCTGTAAGATATATGGTAGCCATCAGGGCTGCGCGGACAACAGACGCCGGCAGTCCGATGATCATGGCGTAGAGCCATACCGCTGTAATGATAATAATGCTGCGAGTGCGGCCGAATCCTATGATATACAGTGGCCAGAGGATAATCGAGATTACAAAGGCGATAATGCCGACATGGAGTCCGCTGATTGCAAGCACGTGGGATATTCCGGCATTTCGGAATAGATCGCGTGAGTCGTCGCTGAGATCAGTCGTGTCGCCGGCAAGAGCTGAGATCATGAATTCCTTGGCAAATGGAGAAAGCGATGACTCGGAAAAGCATTGTGTCAGACGTTCTGCTGATGCATTGAGGGCAGTCCGCAAAAAGCCTGGCGGCTGAATCCGGATGACTTGTTTTTCAGTGAAAAAGGAGCTAAGGTAAATTTGTTTTCGCGCCATAAAATCCGCGAAATCGATCTCGTCGGGCAGGTCGCGGCTGGCTGTGAGCGGCGTCAGAATAGTGTTGACAGTCAGCTTTAGGCCTTTTTCGGCGTCGAATCCGGGATTGGTCGAAACGAGGCTGACCCGATGCGGCCGAACCTTGACAAGTTTGTTCGTGTCTGGACCGGCTTTGTCGATCTGAAGTGTCAGACGCAGAGTGCTTTCGTTGACTTTGAAATCCGTTATTTCTCCCTCAATGACCAGATTGCGCCCGGTCAGTTCCGGAGCAGGGCAGAGAGGAATGGAGACGCTGGCATCTGTAAGGCCGATAAGAACGGTCAGAATGAGAATCGCCGCATAACGGTTGAAAAACAATGTTATTGCGGCGGCTGTCAGTAGCAGGATGGCAAGCCACATCCCGGCATTAAGAAAATAAACTGCAATTCCGGCAGCGAAACAGATTGTCACCGGAAGCAGGGGTGCGGTTGCTATTTCGGATTTGCTGAGTCTCAGTTTCTCGGAGAAGTCTTGAATTAGATTGAAAGAGAGTTGATTGCAGGCACAAGGTATTTGGTCAGGAATAAACCTCCTACTATAAGCCATACAAAGAGGATGAATGCAAGTATAAACGGCTTCGCTCCTGCTTTCTTGAATTTTTCGAAACTTGTTTCAGCTCCTAATGCGGCCATTGCCATTGTCAGCAGGAAGGTGTCGAAATAGTTGATTGAGTCGACTGCGGCAGCCGGGAGCAGGTCGAGCGAGTTGAAGCAGATCACAAGGAGAAAGCCGATCGCAAACCAGGGTATGCTGACTTTTCCGCTGTTAGACGTGTCGCCGCTTTTCTTGCGGCGTGACGCGATCCACCACGCGAGAACGAGAAGCACCGGCACGAGGAGCATCACACGGATCATTTTGACGATGACACAGACGTTCGAGACATCGTCGCCCATTGCGTTTCCGGCGCCGACAGCGTGGGCAACCTCATGGAGTGTCGATCCTGCGAAAATACCCATTTCCTGAGGCGAAAGTCCGAGAATCCCGGTGCGGTAAGCAACCGGATAGATAAACATTGCCAGTGTTCCGAAGATTACTACGGTCGCAACGGCGACAGCTGTCTTATAGGGCTTTGTCTGAATTGTCGATTCGGCTCCAAGCACGGCTGCTGCGCCGCAGATTCCGCTTCCGACCGATGTGAGCAATGCTGTTTCGGAATCCATCTTAAGCATCTTGCCGATCATGATTCCTCCGAGTATCGTGACTGTCACTATGATGATGTCGACTGCTATGCCGGCAAGTCCGACTTCGGCAACGTCGGTTAAAGTCAGGCGGAACCCGTAGAGAATGATTCCAAGTCTCAGAATCTTTTTCGAACAGAAGATGATGCCCGGAACCCAGGTCGGAGGAAGATGGTTTCGGAGGCTGTTGGCATAGATCATACCGAGCACGATGCCGATGATCATCGGGGAGATTGAAAGCTCCCGGAAGATTTTGACATCGCCGATATAGAATGCGGCACACGCAAATAGAGCTATCAGTAGAATTCCATGCAGCATGCTGCTGCGTTTTTCTGTCATTTTCATTTTGGTTGAGAGATTATCGGGGAATAATATATTATGGTGTAATAATTGTGTTCTGTCGAATCAATATTTTCCAGGATTCATCGGCATGAATGTGAA
>JAIDJZ010000258.1 GCA_029051965.1 Paramuribaculum sp.
TCTTTTCCATTGCAGTTTATTTTCTACTACAAAGGTAGGCTTTTTATCCCACAAACACAGCTTTTTTACCATGCGCCAATCCCATTCCCTCTATCAACCCATTAAAGACAACACTCCACACTGCCGGCAGTACAATCATAAAACAGAATTCTGCAAGACAAGAGCGGTGCGCCCAAAAAAGGCGCACCGCTCATATTTAAGATAATTAATCGCGAAGGATTATTTTGTAAGCTTGAAGGTAATCGGAAGGGTATACCACACGTTAACGGGGTTACCGTTCATCTTACCGGGAGTGAACTTCTTGAGAGTCTTAACCACTCGTTTAGCTTCTTTATCAAGATCCGGGTCTTTACCGCGAACAACCTTAACTTCACCTACGGTACCGTTTTTCGTTACAACGAACTGCACGACAACTTTACCTTCGATGCCGTTTTCCTGAGCAACACTCGGATAACGGATGTTCTTGGACACGTCAGCGAGAAGAGCTGCATCGCCACCAGGATACTGAGGCATCTGTTCTACAGAAGTGAAGACTTTGTTGTCATCTTCTTTCTTCTCAACCTTCGGGGGTTCGGGCTTAGGCTCATCGACAACTACAACGTCTTTGTGCTCCTGAGCATCAATGATGTCATCGACACCCTGATCCTGATTCTGGCTACCGACTGCAGTAGTATTTTCTTTGAGTTCGTCCTGGTTCTTGATCTGTTCTGTAACCTTATCGTCTTCGATAATGGCGATCTCAGTAAGTTTCACCGTGTTAAGAAGCTCTTCTTTGATCACTTCCTCTTTCGGTTCTTCATACTTCTGAGGTTCTTCTTCGGGAGTTTCCTCCTCCTGAGCTTCCTCGGTCACCATTTCAACGAGAGCCTGTTCATTTTCATCTTCCGGACGGGCTTCAGCTGCTGCAATCACTGTGTTGACGAGCACAGCGAGAATAGCAACGATAGCCAGAATGAGAATGATAACAACCATAGCTCTGTTGTGACGCTTTGCGGATTCGGCGCGAAGCTCGTAAGCTCCATACGCTTTATTCTTTCCAGCGAAGACAATGTCACGCCACTCTTTTGATGAAAGATCTACATCTTTTGCCATATTTCATTCAAATTTTGGAGTTCAACATAAAATCAATCATCAAATTATTTCGCGGGATGCTTTTTGAGGTAGTCTTCAAGCATGAGAGAGTCAATCTTATTCATGTTGTCGATCTGATAACGTGAAATCTGGTTGATCTGCATCTCATCAAGAGCCCCGATCAGACCTTCCCAAGATGCACGGCTTGTAGCCTTGATGACAACAACCGGACGGGTAAGGGTAGAGTCGTTACGGATTTCTTTAGCGCGGGCCTGATAGATACTGTCGTTAGCATCTTTGTTGGGAGACAGCTTTTTTTCACGCCAGTCCTTCTTCAAGACATCGATCTTGGAAAGAACTGCAGTGTTGCGGTCGTGGAGGATTTTGCGGATACCACGCTGAACGTCGCCTTCGTTTCCGACGAAAGCTTCCTGCGCAAGTTTATTATTGGGCAGAGAGCCAGTCGAGATGAATGCCTGAATAGCATCATTGTCAACTTCGGGCTTACCTTCATAGTAGTAAACGATATTCTTGGGTTTGCCGTTTTCATCCTTTTTGATGTTACCGTCAGCGTCGCGTTCGGTATCAACAATAAGGGTGATGGCTTCTGATTCTTTAGCTTGGTTCATGTCAGACTGTTCCACCTTCTCGTTGGTCGGGAGAGTGATCTGAAGAGTCTGGGATTTGATCATTGTGGTACAAAGCATAAAGAATGTAATCAAGAGCATGTTCATATCCACCATGGGCGTAAAGTCCACATGGATCGACATCTTCTTCTGGGCGCCTTTTTTCTTTTTGCCGCCTTTGTCTGATTGTTCTATCTGTGCCATAATGATTAATCCTGTTCGGTTTTAAGAGCAGTCATCAAGCTGAATCGGTTCATCTTGAGAGTCTGAAGATTGTCAAGAACGTTATGAACTGTTTCATAGGGAGTATCCTTATCGGCCTTGACAGCAATACCTTCACCTTTCTTCATCTGGCTCTGGAGGTTGTCGTTGCCTGAAGAATAGATGGCACGCATCCAGATCTGGAATTCGTTGGGTTTTGTAAGGTCTTTGTTGTCATCCAAGGGGATACCGACCCCAGGATTGCTCATGTCAGTGATGTACTTGTCCTGTTCGGTCTGAGACATTGCGAGGAATTTCTTCAAGTCCTTCATCGGGACACCGAAAGTGCCGATTTTCGAGAAAGCGTCAACTTCAGCTTCGGTGAGGTTCACCTTGTTTGAGTGAGACTTGTTGTACTCGGCAACGGCATTTTTAAGCACTTCCTTACGGATAGGCTCAGTAGCCCATGCACCTTCTGCCACATTGGGATCGGCTTCACCTGAAATAGAGATGAACACCTTACCTTCCGGGCTCACGAGGATCGAAGCGAGGTTGGCAGTCGGGACCTTCGTTTCAGAAACAGAAGAAGGAGTCAGCACAGTGACAGGTTCTTTCTGAAGGAAGGTAGAAGTCAACATGAAGAAAGTAAGCAAAAGAACAGTAACGTCACTCATCGCGGTCATGTCGATGAGGGTACTTTTTCTTTTAATTTTTACTTTTCCCATATTACTTAATTATATGATTCGAGTTAATAAATTAGGTAATAGGGATTAGTGAGTAGCTGCGAATGTCTGAACAATCGAGAAGCCGATTTCGTCGATAGCGTAAGTAAGGTTATCGATTTTGTTGGTGTAGAAGTTGTAAGAGATAACAGCGAATGCACCAGTTGCGATACCGAATGCGGTATTGATAAGTGCCTCCGAGATACCAGTTGAAAGTTCAGTCGAGTCAGGAGCACCAGACTGAGCGAGTGCCTGGAACGACTTGATCATACCCATTACAGTACCGAGAAGACCGACGAGAGTACCGAGGGTAGTCATGGTAGCAACGATGGGGAGGTTCTGCTGAAGAGCGGGCATTTCAAGAGCAGTAGCTTCTTCAACTTCTTTCTGAAGCATGGCAACTTTCTGTTCTTTTGTAAGTTCAGTGTTGGCATCCATTTCCTGATATTTCACGAGAGCGGCAGCAACTACAGCGGCAACAGAACCTTTCTGTTTTTCGCAGAGAGCCTTAGCACCAGCGATGTCTTTTTTCTGAAGGCAAGCTTTCACACCAGCAACGAATTTTGCGATGTTACCTTTACCTTTAGCAGACTTCATGGCGATGAAACGTTCAACAGAGAGAACAATTACAGTAAGGAAGAGGGTCTGGAGGATAGGCACGATGAAACCACCTTTATAGATAGTACCCCAAAGGTCGATGGGGTGACCTTCTTCAACTTGAGACTCGTGACCGAACCAGAACATGAAAAGACAGATTGCTACAACAAAGCAAGCGCAGATAACCATGAAGGCATTCTTGATACCGGTTACATTGCTACCAGAGTTAGCAACTTTCTTTGCGGCGGGCTTAGCCTGCGGCTGAGTGGGCTTTTGAGCTTCCATAATAGATAATTACTAAATTTTGATGATTTAAATGGTTATAATTTTAAGTTAGTTAATAGTTTTCAGTTATTAAGACCCACGACCAGCTGCGCTGTTGCAGATTTTCATGGTTTAAAGTGCGACTATGATGGTTATGATGTCGCAATGCATTACGCAAAATTATTGATTATTTTTCCAACTTCCAAACTTTTTCGGCCAAAAAAGCATGAATCTTCATTCTTTTCCGATCTTTTTACTTTCAATCTGAAATCGACCACTTCAATACGGCAAATGGACCGGCCGGCCCAACACAACGACATACCATAGATTTTTAGTCAGTTTCTTAAAAAAGATTTAAAGTTCTCAAAAAATATCGGTAACTTTGCATCCAGTCAATAAATAATTTTAATTCAAGCTTTACACATGGGCAAATCCATAAAACTTAACAGGGGACTTGACCTAAGACTCGAGGGAGGTCTGGACGGCTCAGAAAAGCCGATTGCGATTCCTTCATCGTCCGTGGCAATCTACCCCGATGATTTTCCGGGATTCACTCCCAAGCTTAGTGTCAGAGAAGGAGACCTGGTGAAGCCAGGCACTCCCCTGATGTTTGACAAAGTCAACGAGCAGATAAAACTTGTGTCGCCCGCAGGGGGCAAAGTCAAGGCCGTTGTCAGAGGCGAAAGACGCAAGATCATCCGCGTCGAAGTCGAAACTGAGAACGGAGCACCCTCCGCGACAGTGACAGCCCCGGGGAAGTCGGCAGACGAAATCGCGACGTGGCTTCAGAACAACGGGTTCTGGGCAATGATGCGCCAGCGACCCTACGACATCGTTCCTACTCCCGGAGTCACACCAGTCAACATTTTCGTCACGGCTTTTGACTCGGCTCCTCTCGCCCTCTCTCTTGCACAGACTACAGGAGGAGCGGCCACTGAGATCGCAAAGGGTCTTGAACTGCTGAAGACACTTACATCGGGCGAGATCTATGTTTCGACCCGACGAAACGACAACATCGAGCTGCCGTCGTTTGTCCACAATATTATTATAGAGGGCCCCCACCCTGCCGGCAATCCTGGAGTTCAGATCGCCAACATCGCTCCGGTCAACAAAGGCGAGACGGTCTGGACGCTCGACATTGTCACAGTCATGCGTATCGGCCGACTGGCACTTACCGGTGTGGCCGACTGGTCGACAACTGTCGCCATTGTCGGTTCGGAGGTCAAAGAGCCTCGTCTTGTGACCACACAGGCGGGCGCTGCCATCGCCCCGCTTATCGCAGGGGCGACTGAAGGAAACGAGCGTCATCTGCGCATCATCGCAGGCAATGTGCTGACGGGCGTCAACGCAGGCGAAAACGGGTTTCTCCATTTCCCCTACCGTCAGGTCACTGTCATACCGGAAGGTGACGACGTCGACGAGTTTATGGGCTGGGCCTCAATGAGCCCGAAGAAAATGAGTGTTAGCCGTTCGTTCATCTCATCGCTTCTGCCGGGAAAGAAATTCGCGCCTGACGCACGTCTCAACGGCGGAAGAAGAGCAATGATCATGTCTGAGCAGTATGACAAAGTCATGCCGATGGACATCCTGCCGGAATATCTCATCAAGGCGGTTCTTGCCCGCGATATCGACCAGATGGAACGTCTCGGCATCTACGAGGTCGCTCCTGAAGATTTCGCATTATGCGAGTATGTCGATCCCTCGAAACTCGAACTTCAGAAAATCGTTCGCGAAGGACTCGACTATCTCCGCAAGGAACTTGAATAGACAATATGTAACCCACTATCAAGCAAAGAAATAAATGTTACGCAAATATCTTGACAAAATAAAGCCGAATTTCGAGCCAGATGGGAAGCTTCATGCGTTCCGCTCGGTGTTCGACGGTTTCGAGACATTTCTCTACACTCCGCGCTCGACGTCACAGTCGGGAGTCCATGTCCACGACAGTCTCGACTCAAAGCGCGTGATGATCATCGTTGTGGCTGCGCTGATGCCATGTCTGCTTTTCGGAATGTACAATGCCGGATATCAGAACTTCATCGGGTCAGGCATAAGTGACCTGAACTTCTGGTCAATAATGCTCTACGGCTTCCTTGCCATCCTTCCTAAAATCCTTGTGACATATATTGTCGGTCTGGGGATCGAATTCGTAGTCGCGCAGTGGCGCGGCGAAGAGATCCAGGAGGGTTTCCTTGTGACCGGTATTCTTGTGCCGCTTATCTGTCCGATCACGACCCCGCTCTGGATGCTGGCCGTTGCAACCGCATTTTCCGTGATATTCGTCAAGGAAGTATTCGGAGGCACAGGCTTCAACATCTTCAATGTCGCACTTGTGACCCGTGCGGTGCTTTTCTTCGGCTATCCGGCACAGATGAGCGGAGACCGCGCATTCATCTCTGCAGAACCGATCTGCGGTCTTGGCGGAACGGTCCATTACAGTGATGCTTTTACAGGCGCGACTCCGCTTGGCCAGATCGCCAACGGCGCAAGCGCAGCGACAGACGCGGCCGGCAACATACTTTCGACATGGAACGCATTTCTTGGGCTCTATCCGGGATCGTTCGGCGAAACCTCGACCCTTTGCGTGCTGATCGGTGCGGCCATACTTCTGGCCACAGGCATCGCCAGCTGGAAGATCATGGCATCGGTTTTTGCCGGAGGCCTGTTCATGGGGTGGATCGCCTACACATTCCAAAGCCCTCTCTACCCGGGGTCTGCCCTTCAACCGATCGACCAGCTTGTCTATGGCGGATTCGCATTCGCGGCAGTCTTCATGGCCACAGACCCAGTCACGGCGGCGCGAACCGGGGTCGGGAAATATATCTACGGCTTCCTTGTCGGCGTCATAGCCATCATTATCCGCGTCTACAACAACGGTTATCCCGAGGGTGCGATGCTTGCCGTACTGCTTATGAATGCACTGGCACCGCTGATCGACTATTGCGTGGTGCAGGCGAATATCTCACGCCGTATGAAACGCACGCTAAGATAATGAATATAACCTAATGACTAAAACAAGATGAACAAACAAAGCAACGTCTACACGACAATTTATATAATTGTTCTCGTGCTGGTTGTCGGCACGGCGCTTGCGGTCACTTCGCTTGCACTGAAGCCACGTCAGCAGGAGAATATCGACGCCGACAAAATGCGCCAGATTCTTGCAGCTGTCCACATCACGCCAGCCCCGGGCGAAATCAAAGAGGATTTCAGCCGCTATATCACAAAACAGATTCTCGTCGACGCCCAGGGTCATGAGATCGAAGGCGACGCCTTCACAATCAATATGGCCCAGGAAGTCAAGGTTGAAGAAGAGAACCGCAAGCTCCCGGTGTTCGTATGCGAACTTGAAAACGGAGAGACCAAGTATATCCTTCCGGCATACGGAGCGGGCCTGTGGGGTCCGATCTGGGGGTATATCGCCATTGACAGCAACGGATCGACCGTCTACGGCGCCTATTTCGCCCATCAGGGTGAGACTCCGGGACTCGGTGCGGAAATCGAGAAGCCGGCATTCACGGACCAGTTCAATTCCGAGCTGAACCTGTTCAAAGATGGCCGCTATCTGCCGATCGAAGTTGTCAAAGGCGGAGTGGCACCGTCGAACGGAGCCGATTATGTCAACGGGATCTCGGGCGGAACAATCACGAGCAAGGGCGTCAGCGCAATGCTTGAGAACTGCCTCCTGCCCTATAAAAACTATCTTGAACAATTAAGCAAGAACTAAAAGAAATGGCAGATAAAATCAATTATAAGAGCGTTTTCTTCAATCCGTTTTCGAAGAACAATCCGGTGATTGTCCAGGTACTCGGCATCTGTTCGGTGCTCGCAGTGACCGCTCAGCTTGAGCCTGCAATCGTCATGGGAATGTCGGTTATCGCGGTGCTCGCATTCTCGAATGTGATCATCTCGCTTCTCCGCAACACTATCCCCACCAATATCCGAATCATCGTGCAGCTTGTCGTTGTTGCAGGTCTGGTTGTCATTGTCGACCAGTTGCTAAAGGCCTATACGTATGACGTCAGCAAACAGCTGTCGGTGTTTATCGGACTTATAATTACAAACTGTATCCTGATGGGACGCCTCGAAGCGTTTGCAATGGCCAACAGCCCGTGGCCGTCGTTTCTCGACGGTATCGGCAACGGCATTGGCTACACGATCATTCTTGTGATCGTCGGATTCTTCCGCGAACTACTCGGAAGCGGCACCCTTCTGGGGTATCAGATTATTCCGCAGTGGTGTTACGATCACGGCTACGTCAACAACGGTCTGATGATCCTTCCGCCGATGGCACTCATCGTCGTGGCCTGCATCATCTGGGTTCACCGACTCTGCAACAAAGACCTTCAGGAAGATTGATTACGAACCACATAGCACATTAATAACAAGATGGAAAATCTTAACCTGTTCATACGATCGATATTTGTCGACAACATGATTTTCGCCTACTTTCTGGGGATGTGTTCGTTCCTGGCGGTTTCGAAGAACGTCAAGACAGCACTCGGCCTCGGAGTCGCCGTCACGTTCATGCTTGTTGTCACACTTCCAATCAACTATCTGCTCAACACCTACGTGCTTTCGGCTGGCGCACTGACGTGGCTCGGTCCGGAGTATGCGGATGTTGACCTGAGCTTCCTCTCGCTGATCATGTTTATCGCGGTCATCGCCTCGATGACACAGCTTGTCGAGATGGCAGTCGAGAAATTCTCACCGTCGCTCTATGCGTCGCTCGGAATCTTCCTTCCGCTTATCGCGGTCAACTGCGCCATTCTCGGAGGATCGCTCTTCATGCAGCAGCGCGAATTCTCAAGCATCGGCACGGCAATCTGCGCCGGCGGAGGATGGGGTCTCGGCTGGCTACTTGCGATCACAGCCATCGCTGCGATCCGCGAACGTCTCGCGACCTACTCCAATATTCCTAAACCGCTTCGCGGAATCGGCATCACGTTTATCCTTACAGCCCTGATGGGAATCGCGTTCATGAGTTTCCTCGGGATTAAGCTTTGATAGAAAAAAATGACTATGAAATTACTGACTATCATATTGTCGCAGACGTCTCTCACAATCGTGTCGGGCGTCGGCATATTCCTGTTGATTACCCTGCTGCTGGTTGCCGTATTGCTGACGGCCAAACATTTCCTCGTCCACTCAGGGAAGGTCAAGATCACGATCAACAACGACACCACCATTGAGACGGATTCGGGAAAAGCCCTGCTTTCGACAATGGCGGACAACAACGTGTTCCTCCCGTCGGCATGCGGCGGCAAGGGCAGCTGCGGCCAGTGTAAGGTGCAGGTGCTCGAGGGTGGCGGCAACATACTGCCGACCGAAACGGTCCATTTCAGCCGCAAGGAGATGAAGGACAACTGGCGTCTTGCCTGTCAGGTCAAGGTGAAGGAGGATATGAAACTCGCCGTTCCGGCATCGGTTCTCGATGTCAAGGAGTGGGAATGTACGGTTGTGTCGAACAAGAATGTGGCTACGTTCATCAAGGAGTTCATCGTCGCACTGCCTGAGGGAGCGCACATGGACTTTATTCCGGGTTCGTATGCGCAGATCAAGATTCCGGCCTATGAAATGGACTACGACAAGGATATCGACAAGGATTCGATCGGAGCAGAATATCTTCCGGCATGGGAGAAATTCGGTCTGTTCGGTCTGAAATGCCGCAACGAAGAGGCTACGGTCCGCGCCTATTCAATGGCCAACTATCCTGCCGAGGGCGACCGCTTCATGCTTACGGTCAGAATCGCCACTCCGCCGTTCAAGCCGAAACCCGAGGTCGGGTTCATGGATGTGATGCCGGGCATCGCTTCAAGCTATATCTTCACGCTGAAACCGGGCGACAAGGTGCTGATGAGCGGTCCTTACGGAGATTTCCACCCGATTTTCGATTCGAAGAAAGAGATGATGTGGATCGGCGGTGGCGCGGGCATGGCTCCGCTGCGCGCCCAGATCATGCACATGACAAAAACACTCAACACGCGCGACCGCGAAATGCACTATTTCTACGGCGCACGCGCGCTCAACGAGGTGTTCTATCTCGAGGATTTCCTAAATCTGGAAAAGGAATTCCCGAACTTCCATTTCCATCTCGCGCTCGACCGCCCCGATCCCGCAGCGGATGCAGCCGGTGTGAAATATACTCCGGGCTTCGTCCATCAGGTCATCTTGGAAACATATCTTAAGGACCACGAGAATCCGGAAGATATCGAATACTACATGTGCGGTCCCGGCCCGATGAGCAATGCTGTCAACAAGATGCTCGACTCTCTGGGCGTCGATCCGGAAAATATCCACTACGACAACTTCGGAGGCTGATCGAGGGGGTGAATTCCTGCCGATCAAGCTCTTAACCATTACTGGCGCTGTGTTCAAACACAGCGCCATTTTTATGCGCGGCTACCGTTTGTGGCCGAGGTGGATAAAACAAAATGTCAAAGGTCTCTTTGCCGTATTTGGTTCCGGAGAGAGAGTCCGGACCTTTGCGCGCATACGGCGGCGCTCATGAGAGAAAGGCTTGTCGGGGCGGAGAAATCGGCGGCGGGAGCGGCGGCCGGCCGGGATGGTGAAGCATCATGACCATGGGCGGCTGAATTACAGCGGCGGAAGCAGACTGTCGGACGGATTCGTCAGGAGGCAATCCGAGATCGAGAACCGGAAGCCGCGCCTGCCGGACGAGGCGGGCGAAGTAGTTGACGCGGGTACGGGAGCGATATGTGCCACAGAGGATGAGCAGCGACTGGGGGCCGAGGTCGATGGCGGGAAGGATCGCACGCCAGTGTTGCTCGAGAGCGCGGCCACGATGGGGGAAACAGTCGCCATCGAGGATCAGGGCGAGCCTGAAGTTGAGACCGCGGCAGTGGTCGGGCGTCCGGGAGGAGACGAGGATCGGCTGCCACCGGGGATCGGGGAGAACGGACAGTTTACGTTTGGGGAGAATGCGACTGATGTCGGCGCGACTACGGCCGACAACACAGAAGGAATCGCCGGGCTGCACGACAGCGGCGCGCCAGCGGATATAGTCGGCGAGCGTGGCACGGAGTATGTCGGTCGAAGCCGGGTCGTTGGAGACGATCACGCGCTGTGGCTGACGGCGAGCGCGCTGCCTCTCGATGAATGCGACGACGCGTCGTGCGTGGGGGTGCAGACGATAGCCTGCCCAGCGTTCAAACTGGGCGGCGTAGTCGCGCGGAAAGAGAACAGGACGGGGCCGCTGAGGTGTAAATTGTCGGCGTGCAAACATGCCGCAAATATAACGCGAGGACGCCCGACCGGATGTCGAATTTCAAGAATTGAGGATGATCCGGTTTGCGGCGGAATGTAATGGCTGTTCAAGAGCCTCTAATATCCACTGACATACAAACAGAGTATAATTATTTAGTTAAAAATGATTAAATATTAGCATGTTCTTGCGATTCGCATCCCAAGTCATTATCTTTGCTAAAGATAACCTTTTAACCAACCATTAAATCACCCCAATTACCATGAAACGGATTTTGTTTAGCTGCGTGATGATTGCGTCAGTGCTGAGTTTTTTCAGCTGCAAGGATGAACCGGAAGAAGTGTTGTGTGAATGGATTCCGCCGCACACGTTCACAACGATTAAGGATGCCCGCGAAGTCTGGGTATCCGGAACAGAATGGATAGGTGGTTATAGATTAAATGATAGTTTCGAGATGACCGACACTCTGATTGAAGGAAGACCATATCTGCTGATGTTACGAAACGGGCAGCGGACCAACGTGTGTATACGGGTGGAGCGCGACCGGATTTTCGGCTACAATCCAAATGACGGTTCGGAGTTTATGATGTATGATTTCAGCAAAAAACCACACAGGGAAGAACCGTTCGAAGTCACTCTGTTTTTTGAGCATACGGACGGATCTGTAGAACCGATGACGTATCATGCCGACTTCGATTACGTCAATGATTTTGAAAATGGCTCTATGTGCTTTGAATTATGTCTTGACGGAGAGTTTTGGCCCAACGCAACAGATTGGGGGTTCTCCTTTAATGGCATCTTTCATGGGATAAGATATTTTAAGAAAACACGGGAAAAGTTAATAGCCCATTGTTTTCCCCTGATCAGTGAAGACGGGAAGATTATACTTGCATATTATACAGAATATATGGGCATAGCCAGTTGTCCGTTGGTCGTCGCTGAGAATGACATAAATTCGGAACTGAGTTATTCGGAACAGGGTTATTATTGTGATTTTTTTAAAGTGACGGGTAAAGGCCATATGCATGCTAATGATTATGTCGAATGCGATGGTGTCATAGATTACAGAATCTTTTATGGTTGTGTCTGAAACGGCAGACGGTTGGAATTGCAAAGGGATCAGAACTGATTATCAAACATAAAAACTAATAGAGAGATGAAACGGATTTTGTTTAGCTGCGTGATGATTGCGTCAGCGCTGAGTTTTTTCAGCTGCAAGGATGAACCGGAAGGAAATAGTGACGAATGGGTTGATCCATACACATTCGCAACCATTAAGGATGCCCGCGAATTCTGGAAGCCGGGGCTGAAGTGGATCGCATCTGGTCCGAACCGAGATGAGCATGGCAGATATACTGTAGATGATATTGAAATGGTCAATAGCAAGATTGCGGGAAAGTCATATCTGCGGATGTTGAGAAACGGCCAACCGACAAACATATATATCAGAGTCGAACGTGAACGGATTTTCGGATATAATCCGAATGAAGGTTCTGAGTTCCTAATGTATGATTTCAGTAAAAAAATATCGCATGACGAAAGCCCGGAAATTACTTTGTTTTTAGAACGGCTTGATGGTTCGTTAGAGCGACTGAAACTAAATGCCGACGTCAACAACGATCAAACGTTGCTTGACGGAGATCCTTTAGACTGGGATGACTGCGGCGGCTTATTTCGAGGAGTAGCTTCTTTTACCAAACATAAGATGGTGTTTCACTGGCTGACATTCCTAAATCGAGAGATCTACAATGGTACTTACAAATATATTGAATATATGGGTATTTTTGAATGGCCGCTGGTAGTCAGCGAAGAACAGACATCTGACAATCAGATTACTCATACAGGCAATGTGTGGGGTTACACAGTTCCGGGGAAAGGCTCAATGGATATTAATGAATATTCTGATCGTGACGGCGTATGCACCCCTTTCGGGAGACCTATGAATTAGATCAAACAAAACTAATAGAGAGATGAAACGGATTTAGTTTAGCTGCGTGATGATTGCGTCGGCGCTGAGTTTTTTCAGCTGCAAGGATGAACCGGAAGGAAGAATTAAGCCACACACGTTCGCAACGACCATTAAGGATGCAAGAGAATTCTGGGTCTCCGGAGTAACCTGGAATGCAAGAATTGACAGTATCGAGATGAGCGACACTCTGATTGAGGGGAAGCCATATCTGCTGATGTTACGAAACGGGCAGCGGACCAACGTGTGCATACGGGTGGAGCGTGACCGGATTTTCGGCTACAATCCAAATGACGGGTCGGAGTTTATGATGTATGATTTCAGCAAAAAACCAAGCAGGGAAGAACCATTAGAAGTCACTCTGTTTTTTGAGCATTTGGACGGCTCTGTAGAACCGTTGACGTATCATGCTGACTTCGACAATAAAGGCTATTGGGTATGGCTTGACGGAGATTTGTGGCCTGATGGTGTTTTTCACATGCTGAGTTATTTTGCTGAAACAGAAGAGAAATTAACACACCATAAGATACACTTTGTTAGTGAAGACGGAAGGTCTGTGATTACAGGCTATACTGAATATATGGGCTTTCATTCTTGTCCGTTAGTGATCTAAGAGAGTGTTTGAATTTAAACCGCGTTAACAGTAATACGCATGAAAGGTAGAAACTTCAAAATAATCCTGAGGTCTTTTTTGGCGCTTTCCGCCAAGTCTCATCAGTCGCATAGCCCGCTATGCTCCTTCTTCAACTCGCGAAATCCGCTCAAAAAATCCTCTCAGTCTTAATTTGATTTAAATTCAAACACTCTCTATGAGCCTGAAATATGGTTTAACCACACGCATTCTTATTGCTACTCCTTCAGAGTGCCGGGGAAAGGCATAATGGAATAAGTAAGTGTTCAAATTTAAACGATAGTAAGTGAACGAAAATCTTTTATACAATCTGCTGCTTCTTTTCTGCC
>JAIDJZ010000259.1 GCA_029051965.1 Paramuribaculum sp.
CCGCAATGATCGGCCACCACGGGACGCCTGAACTGGCGTCGGCCTCGTTTGTCAACAACCTGTTCAACGTGGCGATCTTCACGATGCTCGGATTCTCTTACGGAATCACACCCCTTGCGGGTGCGCTTTTCGGAAAGGGGCGCGTCGAGGACACCGGTGTGCTCATGAAGTCGGCGCTTCTGGTCAATATTCTTTTCGGGATTCTTGTGTCGGCGGTGATGCTCGGATTCTATTTCAATCTGTCGCGGCTCGGTCAGCCTCAGGAGCTGCTTCCGCTGATCCGTCCCTATTTCCTGATCTATCTCGGCGGCCTGCTTCCGCTCGCGCTTTTCAACAGCTTTGCCCAATGGGCCTATGCGATCAACCGGACAAAGATGCCGATGTGGATAATTCTGATCTCCAACTGCTTGAATATCATTGGCAACTATCTGCTGATCTACGGCCATTGCGGCTTCCCGGAAATGGGACTTAACGGGGCCGGGATCTCAACGCTGGCGGCAAGAACGTTCTGCGCCTTGTCGATCCTCGGAGTGTTTATGCTCCGTCCCGATTATGCTCCGTGCCGGCGGGGACTCGCTTCGGGCCGCATCTCGTTCGGTGAGATCCGACGGATCAATCTGACATCATGGCCCGTGGCGCTGCAGATGGGGTTCGAGTCGGGATCGTTTACTTTCGCAGCTGTCATTGCCGGATGGCTCGGAGCGCTCGAACTCGCCTCCTATCAGGTCACGGTCATTCTCGGAACGCTCGGCTTCTGCGTCTATTACAGCATGGGGTCGGCGACATCCATCATGGTCTCCAATGCTGCCGGACAGGGCGACCGCCGGCTCATGCGCCGCACGACTTATGCCGGCTACCGTATTATTCTCGTTCTGGCCGCATGTTCGTCGCTGATCTTCCTTTTCTGCGCCCGCCCGATTCTCAGCCTCTTCACCTCTGACGAAGCCGTTATCGCGCTAAGCCTCACACTCATTCTGCCCCTCGTGCTCTATCAGCTCGGCGACGCCACGCAGATCGCCTTTGCCAATGCGCTGAGAGGGACGTCACATGTCATGCCGATGCTCTGGATCTCGCTCTTTTCCTACGGGATCGTCGGAGTGCCGGCCACCTATTTCCTCGGCATCACCTGCTCGATGGGGCTCTACGGGATTGTCCTCTCTTTCTCTGTATCGCTTTTCCTGGCCGGAGCTCTGTTCCTCTGCTTTTTCATGCGGGCGACTTCGCCGAAGTCCTGAAAACGCGATTCCGGCTGATTTGAGGGGAATTAATGATTTTTTAATATTTTTGTGTGGCAGACCCCGAGAATTAGTCTAACTTTGCAAAGATCTTATTGTAAATAATAGTGTAGATAAAAACGAGTTGAAAACCGACGGACTGAACTGCCGTCATCTCGATAACCGAAAATAACAGACATAATGGAAAATAAAGAACTTGACAGAATCAGCTATGCTCTCGGACTGAGCATGGGCAACAATTTCCGCAGCAGCGGAATCGAAAAAATCGACGTAAAGGACTTCGCCGACGGCGTTGCCGCTGTTTTCGACGGCGCTCAGCCCAAAATGTCCTACGAAGAAGCTAAAGAAGAAATCCGCAAATTCTTCACCGCTATGGAAGAACGCCAGCAGGCAGAAGCCGCAAAGAAAGGCGAGATCAATGCCAAGGCAGGTGAGGAATTCCTCAGCAAGAACGCACAGCGCGAAGGCGTCATGACAACCGAAAGCGGTCTGCAGTATGAAATTATCGAAGAAGGCGCCGGCGAATCTCCCACAAAGGGCGACCGCGTGACAGTCCACTACACCGGTAAGCTCATCGACGGAACAGTGTTTGACTCTTCTGTTGAACGCGGCGAACCTGCCACTTTCGGCGTCACTCAGGTCATTCCCGGATGGGTTGAAGCTCTCCAGATGATGAAAGTCGGAGCTAAATGGCGTCTGTTCATTCCGTCGGCACTTGCCTATGGTCCCAACGGTGCCGGTGGCGTTATCGGTCCGAACTCAACCCTGATTTTCGACGTCGAACTTCTCAAGATCGAAAACTGACCGGTTCAGGAATGAAGAAGTCTTTGCTCCTATCGTTTGCGATTCTGACGGGCGCCCTCACAGTCGGCGTGCCGTCAGCATCTGCATTTGAACTTAACCGCCAGGAAGCCGATTCGGTCTGTGCGGCAATGGGCACAATCTGGGGCAGCCAGATAAAGAAAAAAATTGCCGGCGAGGATCCTGAAAAAGCCAAAGAATATATGCGCGGAATCGAAGACGCGCTGAAGCTTGTAGGCAACAACGACGCCTATCTCGAAGGGCTGAAACAGGCTATTCTCATTGACTCCCGAGTCGGACAGGTCGAAAAGATGGGCGGGTTCGATGTCAGTCGCGAGCGTTTTGCCTACTATCTCCTTCGTGCGTCCGAGGGTAAGCGTTCCGGCTACTCTCCCTCTACGGCCGAGGACTTTATGAACGGTCTGATGACGAGAATCACTGCCGAGACCCAGCGCCTGGATGCCGACAAACGCTATCTCGCCTCCGAAGCCGCCCGCAAGGGAGTGGAAAAAATGCCCTCCGGACTCCTCTTTGAAGTTCTTGAAGAGGGCGAAGGCGACGAGACTCCGGGACCCGAAGCCAAGCTTCTGATACGCTACACCGGAGCTTTCGTCGACGGAAAAGTCTTCAACGAAGCCGGCGAAGGAAAGGTCTTCAGCGTTTCCGAACTTATTCCCGGATTCCGCGAGGGTGCGATGAAGATGAAGCGCAAAGGCAAATACCGTCTGGTCATTCCTTCCGAAATCGGTTACGGGCCCGCAGGGGTCATGGGAGTGATTCCTCCCGATGCGGCGACAGTCTTCACTGTCGAGCTGCTCGACTTCAACAATCCTCCGCAGACAAAATAATTGAACATTCTAATCAAACAACAGTAATAAACAATCATGAAAAAAATCATCGTAGCCTTAGGCGTTGCCGCCGTGGCTCTTGGATTCTCGAGCTGTAACAACGAAGGCTCGACTGCCGGTAGCGGCTCACAAAACGATTCTCTGCCAATCCTTCTCGGCGACGTGCAGGGCGCAAGTTATCTTCAGATGTGGGATCAGCTTCCCGACACAATGAAAGCCAAACTCAGCAAGGATAAATTTCTCGAAGGTTTCAAGGCCGTCATCAGCCGCGATCCGAAAGAAGACCAGGCTTACGTCATGGGTATGAGCACGGCTCTTCAGGTGGCCAGCAATCTCGCTCAGATGCAGGAAGCAGGTGTGAAATTCAACAAAGAAGTCTTTATCTCGCACTTCGCAGAAGCTTTCAAGAAAGATTCCGTTGATCGGACTGCCCTTATGGACGCTAATGAAGAACTCCGCATCTACATGAACGAGGTCAACGAACTCATCATGAAAAAGCAGCAGGCCGACCAGCAGGCTGCCATGGCCGCCAAGCAGGCTGATGCCGAACCCGCAATCAAAGCCGGTAAGGAATTTATCGAGGCACAGAAGAAAGCCGATCCCTCGATCAAGACAACCGAATCGGGCGTATGCTATAAGGTCGTTAAAGAAGGTTCAGGTCAGAAGCCCGGACGCAAAGACCGAGTTAAAGTGAACTACACCGGCAAACACATCGACGGAACTGAATTCGACTCTTCCAAGGGCGAACCCCGTGATTTCCGGGTTGACGGCGTTGTTCCCGGTTTCGCCGAAGTGCTCCAGATGATGGCTCCCGGCGCAAAATATATTGCATACATTCCTTATGACAAGGCCTATGGTCTCAACGGAGCCGGCGACATCAAACCGGGCGAAACCCTCGTGTTTGAGATCGAAATGGTTTCTGTGCTCCCCAACGGAAAATAATTAGTCCGTTCTCCACAGACATAAGAAACTGACAAAACGTTCGGTCACCGCCTTGGCGTGAGGTCTGCTCTGAGGTCTCGCACCGGCGGTGACTGTTTTTAACAGCTTACGAATCCTTCCCTAAGGAGAGATACAAAATTATGAAAAAGCCACTGCTTGTTGTGCTGACAGGCGCCGGAATGAGCGCCGAAAGCGGAATAGCGACCTTCCGCGACAGCGGAGGTCTCTGGGACAAATACCCCGTTATGGATGTCGCAAGCCACGACGGGTTTGTCCGGAATCCGTCGCTCGTCCATGAGTTCTACAACAAACGCCGCCGCGAGCTTGTCGGCGCGCAGCCCAACGACGGCCACCGCGCTCTGGTTGAGCTTGAAAAGTTCTACGATGTCGAGGTCATCACTCAGAACGTCGATGACCTACATGAAAGAGCCGGGTCCGCTTCGGTGCTGCATCTTCATGGAGAGCTGATGAAGATCCGCTCGATGAAACATCCCGAACGGATCTACACTCTGACTCCCGACAATCTCGAAACCTCGGTCGAGACCAGAGATCCGCATGGCGATCCGGTGCGTCCCCATATTGTGTTTTTCCAGGAAGCCGTGCCGAATATCGAACCCGCCATTGAGATTGTCGGGCGCGCCGATGTGCTTGTCATCATCGGAACGTCGATGGCTGTCTATCCTGCCGCGGGACTCGTCGGCTATGCCCGCCGGGGAATACCAGTCTATTATATCGACCCGAACCCCGCTCCGGTTCCGGACAGCATCACGGTCATCCGGCAGACGGCTACCGAAGGATTGAAGACTCTTCTGAATATACTTACCTAACAAACAATAATAAAGACATGAAAACTTTACTATCCGCATTATTTCTCGCCGGAGCCGCCGCCATGTCAGTTTCTGCCCAGACATCTCCGTCTGCCCCGGAACTGAAAACGCTCGGCGACTCAATCTCATATCACATCGGATCGACCGAAGCCTCCTACTCGCTCACTTCCGCGACAGCAAAAGGAGAAGACGCGGTCGCAAGCCAGATCCCTACGCTGGAAAAAGCCACTGAATATATCTTTTCTCTTCCGCAGGATAACGATTATCTGAACGGACTTAAACGTGCGCTGGAAATGCGGCTGATGCTGGACGACATGAAGTCACAGGGCCTTGATGTCAGCCCCGAACTCTTTCTGGCAGGCTATCGCAACGCCCTCAATTCGCCGGCAAAGACAATGGATGAAGTCAGCAAGGATGCCACCTTCACCCAGCAGCTCGTCACTCGCGGGGCCAATGAAGTCAAGGCGCGCAAAGAAGCCGAACTGCGAGAAAAGGCGGCTGTGAACGAAGAAGCAGGCGCAGCCTATGTCGCAGCCCTGAAAAAGAAGGACAAGAAGATCAAGACAACCGAATCGGGTCTCTCCTATAAGGTCCTCAAGGGTGGAAAAGGCGCGTTGCCGACCGCCACTGACCGTGTGAAGCTAACATATACCGGCTCACTCATCGACGGGACAGTGTTTGATTCGTCCGACGAACACGGACCGGTCACATTTGGCGTCGATCGCGTGATAAAGGGCTTCTCCGAAGGATTGCGCATGATGACTCCCGGATCAAAATACCGTTTCTTTATTCCGGCTGACCTCGGCTACGGAGATACGGGCGCGGGCGACAAGATTCTCCCCGGCTCGACACTGATCTTCGATGTCGAACTCCTTGAGATCAATCCTGAATAATCTGACTGCGCGGCAATAATCTGATCTGACATGAAACGAATTCTTTTCTCGCTGTTTATGCTTCTGGCCGTCCTGTTTGGACGCGCCGGATCATCCGGAGTCATCGAACTGAAGTCGGGTGAGGAGCTGCCTGTGCCGACAGTCGGCAAGGCGGTCATCGTCGACTTCAATGCGACATGGTGCATGCCCTGCCGCATGTTCAGACCTGCCTTCGAACGTGTCGCCGGCGAATTTGCTGATAAAGCAGTCTTTGTTTCGGTGGACATTGACAATTGTCCCTCGCTTGCCCGAAAATTCGGCGTGAAGTCAATCCCCTATGTGGTGGTTCTGCGCGACGGAGCTGAGCCGATTGTCAGGCTTGGAGCAATGTCGGCCGATGAGTTCCGGCAGTTTGTCGGATCGTCTCTGTCCGATTAGTCCGTAGTAGATAAAATTGGCGCTGTGTCAGGATTCCGGATTCTGACACAGCGTCTGTTTTCTGCCGGATGGCGAGGGCGTAAAAAATGAGATGCACTACTTCACAGCAGCGCATCTCCCTCATAACCAAAATTCAAGTATATATTGTCTAACAAACATTGGATCGTCAGGTATGTGGCCGGAGGAAATGAGTACAGGACCAGTGCGCAGCCAAAGACGGGGGCAACGGAGGCAGAGACTATAACGGCCGGAGTTGACGGTCGCCGTAGCAATGCGGGGGAATGTCGGTTGTGGAAAAGGTAATCAAACCGGAATCGGGTGTCCGGTCCTCAATTGTTGCCGAGGTGTTCGCGGAAACAGAATCAATAGTTCCGCCGTTGTTTTTTACTGTGCAGAAGGTTCTGGTAGGGATGGACAGAAAGTCGTTGCTCATTCTGTTCCGGTAATGCAAAGTTAGCCATAAATTGTTGAACCACAATAAGAAGTCTGTAAAAAGATTTTAAAAAGTCTAAATGCGGATTTTAACAATTCGGCTGTTTCTGCCGGTCTGTCGTTGAAGTATCCGGCGGCAGAAGCAGAGTTGCGCGTAAGGATAAAAAAATGTATCTTTGCGAATAAAATAACATTTAACAGCAAATGGATGAGGAACTGAAGCCGTTGATCGGCTTGTCGTTGACACAGTTGCAGGCTGTCGCTCTTGAAGCGGGGCTGCGGCGTTTTGCAGGAGGCCAGATGGCACGCTGGCTCTATCAGAAGCGCGTGCGTTCGATTGATGAAATGACAGATCTGTCGAAATCGGCGCGGGAGACGCTGAAGGAACGCTATTGTGTAGGGCGTGAAGAGCCGCTCGCGCGTGTCGTATCTGTCGACGGAACAGCCAAGTATCTTTTTCGCGGAGCGAAGAGCCGCGATGTCGAGTCGGTCATGATTCCCGACGGCGACAGGGCCACACTCTGTATCAGCTCACAGGCCGGTTGCCGGATGGGCTGCCGGTTCTGCATGACAGGACGGCAGGGCTTCCACGGGCAGCTGACACGAGCGCAGATCATCAACCAGGTCCTCTCGGTCGAGGAGAGCGAACGGCTGACCAATGCCGTCTTTATGGGCATGGGTGAGCCGATGGACAACTTCGAAGAGGTTGTCGCGGCTATTGAAATCATGACCTCTGACTGGGGACTCGCCTGGAGTCCGAAGCGGATCACAGTCTCCTCGATCGGTAAGATCCGTGAGCTGAGAGAGCTTATAGAGCGTACGAAGGTCCATGTCGCAATCAGTGTCCATTCGCCCTATGGCGACGAGCGCGCCTCTCTGATGCCCGTTGAAAAGGCCTACGCACTGACGGATGTCCTCGGGATGCTGCGCGATTACGACTGGGCGCATCAGCGCCGGCTATCGGTTGAATATATAATGTGGCGAGGCCTCAACGACGACATGCGCCATGCCGACGCCCTTGCCCGTCTGCTGCGCGGTCTCCATTGCAGGGTCAATCTGATCCGTTTCCACGCCATTCCCGACAGCGATCTGCTGACAACAGATGAAGCGCGCATGGTGGCTTTCCGCGACAGGCTCAATGAGCTTGGACTGACGGCTACGATCAGAGCTTCACGCGGCGAAGACATTATGGCAGCCTGCGGGATGCTCGCCGGCGCGGGCCGAAAAGATCCCGGGAAATCCTGATATAAGTAAGTGTTCAAATTTAAACGATAGTAAGTGAACGAAAATCTTTTATACAATCTGCTGCTTCTTTTCTGCCG
>JAIDJZ010000026.1 GCA_029051965.1 Paramuribaculum sp.
TCGAGATATTCGACTGATCGACAATCCGGAAGCGGCAGAAAAGAAGCAGCAGATTGTATAAAAGATTTTAGTTCACTACTATCGTTTAAAATTGAACACTTACTTATAAAAACCGGAATCGGCCTGATTTGTTCAGCGGGCCGTCTGTAGACAGAAAGAGCCGCAGACCGTCATATCCGGCCTGCGGCTCTCTATCTGAGTCAGAAATCCCTCAGGATTTCCTTAGTATCTGATTATTATCCGATCTCGGCAACAACGTTCTTGATGATAACCTTCATGCCATTAGGCATTGTGAACGTACCGTTGATGACGAAATGATCAGCATCGCTGCCCTTGGTGATCACAACATTGAAGCTGCAATTATCATAGTCTGTTCCGTTGTAAGAGAATGAAGAGGTCACACCGGAAGCCGTGCAAGTGAAGTCAAGAGCATCTGCGTTGTAGGTTGCAGGGAACTCAGTGTAGACATCACCTACGAGGAGTCCGATCAGATTATCGTTTTCACCGACATTAATGTAGGCTTCGATACCGCCTTCGTAAACCACGTCAGAGATTTCCGACACAGTAATGGTCACAGGCGCGCTCTGACGGCCGTCGCAAGTAGCATAGACCTCTACTGTTCCTGCTGCAATAGCCTTGATGTTTGCACCGAGGCCCTGAGCACCTGTCTGCTCAAGTTCAATAATACCGGGCTGCGATACATGCCATTCAAGCTGCGCGGGGAGAGTTGCAACCGGTACGGTCGGAGTGGCTGCCATATAAACGGCTGCCTGCAGTGAACAAGTCTCACCGATGAGGAGATCCTGAGGAGCTGACGGAGTAAGAGCTACACGGGAAACAGCATCATTAACGGTCACTTTGACACGCTTGGTCTTGTCGAGCGATTTGATGTCGAGATAAGTCGTACCGGGCTTGTGGAGGGTGAACGAACGATCCAAGCCGTCTTTCTCGCCACGCTCGTTGACAGTGATAATCGAAGGATCAAGCGAAACTACCTCAGGAACATGATATGAGAACGACGCTTCCGGAGCTACACCGATCTGCATTGTTGCAGGCTGGCCGAATGTAAATGTCACTTCGTCAACTTCTTCTTCATTAACTAAAGTGACGATGCGGTCAACCGGGAAACGGAGGTCATAGTTAACAACCGAAAGGTTGCAGACAAGAGTAGTGTCGGGCATATAGAATGTAAGGACGGTCAGACCTTCCTGAATTCCGGAACGTACTTTGATATAGCTGACATAACCGCTCTCATAGTTGAAATCTGTGAAAATTTCATCAACGATTACCGAGCTACCATTTACATCCCAATAGAAGAGGCCGTTCACTTCAGCAGCATAAGCATTGAAAATATCCTGATCCCAACCACCTTCGACACCGAGACAAACGCCCTGTTCGTAGGTTGAGTTGATGTCCATGTCAACAGCGATCAATGTATGCTTGATGTTATTTGGATTAGGCTCCTGTGCGAGGGGGCGCACACCCAGATACTCGAATCCAGGAGAAACTTTCGGATAGACAAGAATAGGAGCTGTAGCTGAAACAGATTCACCTTCATTGTTGGTCATCGTAAATGCGCAGGTTGCTTTACCGCACACGCGGGGAGCTGTATATACAACACCTATGCGAGAGTACTTGCGATCGATAAAGATGTTCTTCTGTTTCTCTTCATTGGGGAATGTGAACACCTTATCCGCATCCGAAGCTTCCTTAAGCTCACCAAGAGAGTTAACCCCTGGATAGCAGTCGGTGAGAGTTATCTCATAATCGAATGTACACTCGTCAACAAGACCGACGCTGCTTAAGTTGAACCATACAGTATCGTTCGGCTGACGCTGATAAGAACGCTTATAGGACATAGCAACGGTAAGAGAGTTGCGCAGCGTACGGCTCACAACCGACACAGGAGCAACAGCAAAACGACCGTTTTCGAGAGTAGCGCGGACAATAGTCGATTTACCCTGCGCACCGTCGACGCTTGTGATACCTTTGGTGATCACTTCGCGATACTGCACATCGGGCTGCTGGGGGGTATCGTTATCGCCGGGATTTTCGGGATTTTCGGGAGTCTCGGGAGTTTCAGACGAATCACCTTCACCGGCGTCCTCTCCTTCGGCGCGGGATTTAGAGGAAACACGTTCATATCTTACAATATCAACAATCTTTGCAACAGACTCATCATCGACGCTCCATGTGATAGGCGTTTCGATGGTGCTTCCGGAAACATTGCTGACACGAGCTGTTAGCTCAAGAGTGTCACCATAGGCCAATTCAACATCGGAGTTGGCCAATTCAATATAGATGTCATCAGATCCGGCAAGAGTGTTGTCTTCATCGCTACACGCCGGGAAGACGCCTAACGAAGCAAAAATGGCCGATCCAAAAATAAATTTATTTATCGATTTCATAAACGGGCAATCAATTAAGGTTATTGTTAGGAATTACCTGACCATTCTCGTCCTTACACCAAGAGAGTGAGTTGATGTCCCAGAAGACACGAACTCCGGCAGTCTGCGAGCCACCGAGCAGTTCGGTGATCTGGTCAATTTCGGCGCCGTTGTTTGAGGTACGCTCAAATGTCAGACGGCGGATACCAAGTTCGGTATCGACATCAGCCATGTTGTTATAGCGCGGCGGGAAAAGACGGGGATAACCGGTACGGCGATAAGTAGTCCAGGCTTCAGCAGACATCGGGAAGTTAACGATATACTTCTGAGTGATGATCTTTTCAAGCTTGAGCTCTTTAGAATCATTTTCATTCCACTTGACACCGATAGACACACGACCGGCGATGTCGTTATCACGCTTATAGTAGTCGCGATATTCTACAGTGGGAAGTTCATCCTGCGCAAGATATTCGTCGGCAAGAGCCTCAGCCTCTGCAACAGTGTAGATCGGATTGGGAATATCTTCAGACCATTCACGGAATGAAAGACGGATCGCACGCTCATAGAGTTCCTGAGCAGTAGCACCACCCATCGACCATCCGCGGAGAGCTCCTTCGGCCATAAGCATGAGGGCTTCTGTGCGCTTGAAGAATGGCTGCTTCATGTACTGACATCTTGCTGAGAGAGTCGCAAACGGACCGTAGCCTCCGGTGTCGGCGTTACCTGTATCTTGCATCATAAGACCGATACGAACACCATAGACACCGTTCGGAGCAGTTACACCAGCACTATTCTTGATGGCATAGGAGTTTTCATCAAACCATACATTCATCAGCGGGCAGTTGAAGTGCTTGAGAATGTTCTCAAGAGAAGCGCAAAGACGAAGGTCGTTCCAGGTGTTGGTCATAAAATAGAGACAAGACACCCAAGTCTGATTGCTATGATATGCAACGTCGCGCGGATCATTGTCAGTCAGAACACCGTCAGCGACAGCTTCTTCTGCAATCTTTTGCGCATCGAACGGCTTTTCATAATCGCCAGAACCATATGTTCCGCCTTCCTTATAATCCACCATGTTCATGGCCATTCGCAACTTAATAGAGTTGGCGAACTTAACCCAATAGGTCCATTCCCAGTTGGTGCAGGTCTTGTTCTGGTCAGTACCCTCGACACGACGCAGGTCTTCAGGACTTGGCTGACGCTCTTTAAGAATACGCACAGCTTCATCAAGGTCAGCAAAAAGCTGCTTGTAGACTTCGGGGCCTGACTCGTAGTTCAACGGAATTGTACGCTTTACATTTTTCCAGTCATTGAAAGGACATACGCCATAGAAGTCTACGATTTCATGGGTCTGATATGCTTCAGCGATAAGAGCAATAGCTCGCCATTCGGGACGAGGATCTGGCTTGCCGTCTTCATCCACGAATTTTGCAGCATAGGTCAATGCATTGAACGCCTGCTGATAGATCTGATTGTCCTTCGGTCCGCCAAGGTAACCGTTGTTGTCGGTGTAGAGCGTCGGGAGTGCGGGACCGAAAGCAAAGTTAGCCTTGGATGTAGTCCA
Organism: Paramuribaculum sp.; assembly: GCA_029051965.1. GTDB lineage: Bacteria > Bacteroidota > Bacteroidia > Bacteroidales > Muribaculaceae > Paramuribaculum. The sequence continues at coordinate 3,952 of JAIDJZ010000026.1, forward strand.
ATAGCCGGCATAGTTGTCGATCGTGTTCGCACGATAGTACTGATACTTGTGAGGAGCCCATGTTCCGGTCGGTTCATGCGAATAGTTAAGCATGAAGGGAATGGCACCGCGAAGCTCGCGTTCAATAATATCCATCGACAATACGACATTGCCGCTATTGTTATCATCCCCATTGTCGACAATCCAAGGATATGGTTTCAACTCATCGCCACACGACTGGAAAACCGGTGCGGCAGCCATCAGCGAAAGAGCCGTAAATATAATAGATTTTTTCATTGTAAGAATTCTAAGAATTTAGAAATTGAATTTGAATGTGAAGCAATAAGAACGCAACGTCGGAAGAGCATAAGAGTCAATTCCGGAGAAACCGTTAGCTGCCGAAACAGAGATGTCGGGATCTACGGGAGAATCCTTATAGAGGAAGAATGCATTCTTGACAGAGAACTGTGCGGTCATGCCTTTCGAGCGTCCGAACAGATTCGGCATTGTATAAGAGAGCGAGATGTCGCGCATGCGGAAGCTTGTCGCATTGTAGACATGCTCATCCATAGGATTCTGACCGATAGTCTCGTAGTAGCGTCGAACCGAGATCTTGCGACCTGATCCATCAGGGAGATACATCAAGGGAATTGCTTCACCGGCTGCATTGTAATAGATGAGATTTTCGGGATCCGCATATGCTGCCAGACGGGCATTTGCAGAATTCTGCGACATACCGAAACGATCAAGGTCGGGCTCAGTGAGCGACATAACCTTACCGCCGATACGTCCGTCGATGAGGAAGTAGAGTGTGAGGTTCTTCCAGCTGATGGTGTTGTTCCATCCGAGAGTTACAGGCGATGTGGTATTGCCGATATAAGTGTCGTATGTTCCGGAAGCCATCACGGGCACTGCATTTTCAAGGTCGCCTTCGCCGGAAACCTTAATGTGGCCCTGGTCGTCACGCTTGAATGAGTTGATGTAGATGTCGCCGTATTTTCCACCTTCAATATATTTGATCTGGAACGCATTCACACCAGTCTGGTAGACGTAGGGAGTGCCATCTTCCTGCACATATGTTTCAAGGATCTTGTTGGTGTTCCACGCGAAGTTGACATTTGACTGCCAAGACCAGTCTTTGTTGATCAGCCAGCGATAACCTGCAGAAACTTCGAGACCCTGGTTGCGGATCTTACCGGTGTTGACGGGCTTGCTTTCGCCGCTTGCTGTCGAAACATAAAGGAACTGGTTGCGGAGAGTCGTGTTGTAATAAGTAATGTCAACGTTGAAGTTGTTGTGGAAGAGCCACATGTCAAGACCTGTTTCAAAAGCCGAAGTTGTTTCAGGCTTAGGATCGTCGAATGTCGGCGGACGTGAAGAAACGACACCGGTCGAGAAGTTGAGGCTCTGACGACCGAAGAGGGTGTTGGGGACGGCATTACCCACAACAGAGTAGCTACCGCGCCATTTCAGCTGATCGAGCCAGTCCATCTTGGGGAGATACTTGTCAAGAAGCACGTTGACACCGGCAGAATAGTAGCCGAACGATTTGTAGTCACCGCTCTTTGTGAACTGCTGGAATGACTGACACCAGTCACGACGGTAGCTACCGTCAATGTAGATCTTATCCCAAAGGCCGACCGAAACAGTTCCGAACATAGCGGCACTCCAGTCTGAATAATCCCAGGAGTCAGAAGCGCCTGTCGCACTACCGTTGGGGTTACCGGGGCGTGAGTGCTTGTTGTTCTGAGGAACGAACGCGTTAGGCACACCGGATGTATCGATCGCAGTCGAAATGTTCGAATTACGTGAATAATGACGGGTGAAGCTACCACCGAAAGCAGCGCTCACATCGATCTTATCATTGAAACGATCGTTCCATGTGATCATGTGGTCGTTGTAGACATCGCTTGAACGAGAGTTGGCAGAGTAGTATTTACCGCCTTTATAGTCAAATGCGGCACGATACATAGTCGCGTACTCTTCATTGAGCGAGTTGTTGAACACCATGTCGACAGAGAAACGAGTCTGGTATTTGAGATTTTTCCAGATTGTCCAGTCGAGTGTAAGGTTTCCGAGGATACGGTCGCGCTTTGACTGATCGTTGACCATATTTGCAACCCAGAAGGGGTTGTTGAGGTATTCGACAAACCAGTTCCATGTCTGAATCGGCTGACCGAGCAGTTTGGGGTTACCGATAACGGGGTCTGAAACAAAGATGTCGGAGGCTGTACCTGCGTGCTGGTAATGGTTCTTGTAGTAGCGCATGTCGACATCGGCCGGAGCACGATAGAGAGCGAAGACGCTTGAAAGAGCCTTACCGACAACGGGGGCGTTGTCAGTGCGCTGGTGGATCCAGTTCAAAGATGTCGAGATGTTGACACGTTTGTCGAAGAGCGAGAAAGACTCCTTCAACATCACATTGTTACGAGTGAACTTGTTGTTGGGAACAACACCTGTCTGATATGTGTTGTTGTAGGAGAAGTAAGTCTTAGAGTTTTCAGTACCGCCTGAGAGCGTGATACCGTTGTTAAGTGTCACACCGGTCTGGAAGAACTGCTGAACGTTGTTGCGGGCTTCGTTGGTCAGCCATGGGTTGGCAGCAACGTCGTCGGCGCTGCGAGTACCGATGCGGGGACCCCAGCCGTCATAAGCGGAGTGTCCGTAGGTACTTGTGTTGGAGATACCGAACACAGTCTGCGATTTGGGATACATGGCGATGCGGTCGATCGAAGTCGAGCTTGAGATGTCGACTTTGACAGTTCCCTGAGCACCCGATTTGGTTGTGATGATGATCACACCGTTGTTTGCAGCCGAACCGTAGAGAGCGGCAGCATTCGGGCCCTTGAGGATCGTCATGTTCTCGATATCTTCGGGGTTGATAGTCGAAAGAAGGTCATCGCCACTCTTTCCACCACCCATCGAGATACCGTCGGTCACCTGCGAACCCATACCGTTCTGCATCGGCACACCGTCGAGAACGATGAGCGGCTGGTTGGTACCGAGAATCGATGTCGAACCACGGAGCACAATACGCGAAGCACCACCACCGGCACCGGAG
>JAIDJZ010000260.1 GCA_029051965.1 Paramuribaculum sp.
GAGCTGCGCCAGCTGACGCGTGATGTCATTTCCGCCCGCGAAATCGCTCGGTTGCGCGCGATTGTTGCTGCTGCCGACGGAGAGGGTTTTGCTCGCCAGTCTGACCGTTTCGGTTTTCCGGCCTTTCTGCGCGGACTGATGACGGCAGTTGCTCTGTCGGCTGAATTCACTGTCGATAAAAACATGATTCTCGCCGTAGTGCTTTCGCGTTTGGTCCCGGTCACCCATCCCGCCCTTGACTCGGTCGACTCTGATGTGAAGCGGATGATGACCGGCCTGGAAAAAGTTCAGTCGCTCTATAGCCAGCATTCGGCTATGGCCAATGAAAACTTCCGCAATCTGATGCTGACCTTTGCCGAAGACATACGTGTCATAATCATTATGATTGTCGACAGACTGGCACTGATGAGAGCCATCAACCACCATCCCGACGAGGAAGGTGTCAAGGAAGTTGCCCGCGAAGGCGTCTATCTCTATGCGCAGCTTGCTCATCGTCTCGGCCTCTACAAGATCAAGGGTGAGCTTGAAGACATGTCGTTGAAATACACCAACCGCGACATGTATTCCCGTATTGCACGAAAACTCAACGAGACCAAGCGCCACCGCGACGCTTACATGAAATCCTTCATAGCTCCGGTTAAGGCGGCCCTTGAGGCCCACGGTCTTAAATTTGACATCAAAGGCCGCACCAAGTCCATCTATTCGATCTGGAACAAGATGGTCAAGCAGCAGACCGATGTCAACGGAATCTTTGACCTGTTCGCGATTCGTATCATTCTTGATGTTGAGCAGGTGCGTGAACGCGCCGAGTGTTGGCTGGCATTTTCCGTAATCACCGATATGTTCCAGCCGAATCCCGCGCGCATGAAAGACTGGCTGTCTGTCCCGAAGTCAAACGGCTACGAATCGCTCCACATAACCGTCCTCGGACCCGAAGACAAATGGGTCGAAGTCCAGATCCGCTCACGCCGCATGGACGAAATTGCGGAAACCGGTCTGGCTGCCCATTGGAAATATAAAGGAATCAAGAGCGAGAACGAACTCGATATGTGGATGAATCATGTCCGCGACATTCTTGAAGATGCCGAATCCGGCCCGACTGAGCTCATGCGCAACATGAAGATGGACCTCTACAATAAGGAAGTGTTTGTCTTCACACCTCGCGGCGATCTCTATAAGCTCCCGTTGGGATCGACAATCCTTGATTTCGCGTTCAACATCCATTCAAGCCTCGGATGCATCTGCACTGGCGGCCGCGTCAACGGAAAAAACCGCAAGATCAACCATAAGCTTCATAGTGGTGACACCGTCGAGATCATCACCTCCGTTTCGCAATCGCCGAAACTCGACTGGCTCAGCTTCGTCGTAACCTCAAAAGCTCGCTCGAAAATCCGGCAGGCCCTGAAGGAAAAGGCGAATCGTGAAGCCGAGCTTGCCAAAGAAATGGTTGCCCGCCGATTCAAGAACCGCAAGATCGAGATCGAGGAAGGCGTCTTCATGAGAATGATCAAGAAGCTCGGCTTCAAGACCGTGACCGAATTCTACAGTGCCGTGGCGTCAAACGACCTTGACGTCAACGATCTGGTGGCCGAATACGAAGCTATTCAGAAAAAAGAGGAAGCTGTTTCCGAAAGAGTGTCGGCTGAAGAATTCACAATGCAGCAGGTCGCCGATCCGACGCGCGACAGCTCCGGCGACGTCCTTGTCATCGGCGACAACGTAAAGGGCATGAACTACCGCTTCTCAAAATGCTGCAACCCGATCTACGGCGACGACGTATTCGGTTTTGTTTCCTCCGAAGGCGTCATCAAGATCCACCGTCGTGATTGTCCGAATGCCCCGAACATAATGGACCGCTATCCCTATCGAGTCATCCCGACCCGTTGGTCCGGACGTTGTGGCAATGAATTCGTAGCCAACATCTCGGTAGTCGGAACCGACGACATCGGCATCGTCACAAACATATCCTCGATAATCAACAAGCAGCAAGGAGCATCTCTCCGTAATATCTCGATCAATTCCAACGACGGCCTCTTCCACGGATTTCTTGTCGTTGGAGTTGAAAACACCTCGATTCTCCGTCAGTTAATCTCAAAAATTTCTGCCGTCAAAGGCGTTAAAGATGTTCAGCGTGGCAACTAACCGTTTTATTCCAGTTCTCCTCTCCTCTGTTTCAATGCTTCTTGCTTCATGCGGAGGCTCGTCAGTTTCTGAAAAGGCCGGACAGCTCTATGAGGATGCGGTTCAGCTCAACAACGGACGGCACTATCAGGCCGCTCTCGACCTGTTGGATTCGATTGACTCCGTCTATCCCGAAGCGATTGAGGTCCGGCGTCAGGCAATGGCCCTGCGTCCGATTGTCCTCGAACAGCTTACAAACCGCCAGCTCGAAGTGGCCGACAGTCTCTCGGCCGTCTGTGCATTCCGTCTGGACTCAATGTCGAAATCGTTACGGCTGGTGCCGAATCCTGTTGAGAGCTATTATGTTCCGCAGAGCGACGGCGCTACTGATGTCAGTGGTGCAGTGGGCCTGCATGCACGTCTTTCTCCCGACGGGCGTCCCTACATCATTGCAACCTCGCCCGGCCACTTGCGCACGACCTCCGTATCTGTCAGTTCAGGGGGGGCGTCCGCCTCGACGCCATCCGTCACCCACGATGGTGAGCGTAGCGATCGGAGCGGCGCCAATGATGTGATCACCTTTATCGAAGGCGAATGCATTGAAATCGGCGACTTTGTCGCTGAACATAAGACCGAGCCGGTCGCAGTCACCTTCTCCGGCGACCGCACGGCAACAGTTCAGTTGTCTGAATCTCAGAAAAAAGGCATAGCTTCCGTTTTCGAGCTCGCCTCATTGATACGTCAGAGCAAGAAAAACGAACTCGAGAAACAGCGTCTTGAGCGGATGCTTCAGGCCGTCAGAAGCCAGATAGCGCGCACCGTGCGCGACACAGTCCCCTCCGGCTCTTAGTTCGCGCTCGGGTTTGCCGGATGGTATCTCCAGCCTCGGAATGCGTTCCCGAGACGTCTGACATAATGATGCCAGTAAGAGTCGTTAGCCCCCGTAAGCACTCTCGCAGCCGTGTCGGGTGTCGTCACAGCCCACACCTTATTGGCGATTTCTTCCTCAAGTTGCCCCGGCGACCATCCGCTATATCCTAAGACGAAGCGCACATATCCGTCGATAGGGTAGCCGCTGTTGACATAGTCGGTCATCTGTTGGAAATCACCTCCGATCCAAAGTGAATCGGCAAGTTGCTCCGAGCCGCTGATGAGATCGCCGAGCGCGTGGATGAAAAACAGACGGTCGCATCCCACCGGACCCCCGCAGAAGACCGGAATTGGATCCTCTGTCTCGATGTCCGGCAGAAAACCCTGTAGCGAAAACGTCGTCTGTCTGTTCAGGACAACTCCCATTGATGACCCGTTGCTGGTGTGGTCAAAAAGAGCGACGACCGCATGGCGGAAATACTCTTCCCTCAGAAACGGTTCGGCGACAAGAAACTTGCCGGCGCACGGTTTGCCGCCGGGAATGTCAATGTTAAAAAGAAATCGTTCGATATTGCTCATGGGAGGAGAGTGTGCGTGGTGGTGTCAGTATGGATGGAGCTTCGTCAGCGGATGAAATTTGTGCGCTCGGTTTTCTCTTGAGCAGGAATGGAATCGCGCTTTGCGTCGATCGCACCCATGAGAAACGCCATGTTTCGGCCTAAATTCCGCATCGTCTGAAGGCCCTCGAGATCCTTTTCGACCTCCGCTGCCGTCGAGCCGTGAACCTCGTTCCAATAGGTCGATGTGACCACAGGCATTGAGCAGATTGAGAAATATTTGATGATCTCGTCGTAGGCGGTAGTGCTTCCCGCACGACGCGATGAGAGCACTACTGCTCCGACTTTCATCGTCTTTGGCTGCGACGACGAACTGTAGAACAGCCTGTCGAGAAAAGCGCGCAGCTGTCCGTTGACCCCTGCATAATAAACCGGGCTGCCGATCAGAAGGCCGTCCGCCGTCTTCAGCTTTTCCGCGACTTCATTGACGATGTCATCGAACAC
>JAIDJZ010000261.1 GCA_029051965.1 Paramuribaculum sp.
CTCCCCAAACAGCTTACCGAAGAGGAGCTTGTGGCCGAACTGAAGAAAATCATCGAACAGACCGGAGCCACCAGCGCCAAAGAAATGGGCAAAGTGATGGGCGTTGCCTCGAAAGCCCTCGCCGGACGCGCCGACGGCAAAGTCATCTCGGCGAAAGTCCGCGAACTCCTCGCCTGATCACAACGCCCCGTTTTCACCCCCCCTCAATAAAGCAATCATCCCCCATTCATTAGAATATGCTAACAATCCAACAGATCAAAGATAATCCCGAACGCGTGATCGAACGCCTCGCCGTCAAAGGATTCGACGGAAAAGAGGTGATCGGACGCGTAATCACTCTCGACAACGAGCGCAAACGCCTCCAGCTCAACAACGACAACAAAGCCGCCGAGCTCAATCGTCTCGCCTCGCAGATCGGCGCCCTGATGAAACAGGGCAATAAAGAGGAAGCCGCCTCTGTCAAGGAAGCCGTCGCCTCGATCAAAGAAGAACAGAAAACGATCGCCGCCTCCCTCGCTGCGACCGAAGAAGAGATCCGCAATCTCCTCCTGACCGTCCCCAACCTCCCCTGCGACATGGTTCCCGAAGGCAAGACCGCGGCCGACAACGTCGTTGAGAAAACAGGCGGTCCGATGCCCGAACTCCCCGAAGACGCGCTCCCCCACTGGGATCTCGCGAAAAAATACAACCTGATCGACTTCGACCTCGGAGTGAAGATCACCGGAGCCGGATTTCCCGTCTACGTCGGCAAGGGTGCACGTCTGCAGCGCGCCCTGATCCAGTTCTTCCTCGACGAAGCCAACAAAGCCGGCTATCTTGAAATCCAGCCCCCCTACGTTGTCAACGAAGCCTCCGGCTACGGAACCGGACAGCTCCCCGACAAAGAAGGCCAGATGTACTTCGTCGGCGAAGACAACCTCTACCTCATCCCGACTGCCGAAGTCCCCGTAACCAACATCTATCGCGACGTCATCCTCTCCGCCGACGCTCTTCCCAAAAAGAACTGCGCCTATTCGGCTTGCTTCCGTCGCGAAGCAGGAAGCTACGGCAAGGACGTGCGCGGTCTCAACCGCCTCCACCAGTTCGACAAAGTCGAGATCGTACGCATCGAACGCCCCGAAGACTCCTATGCTGCCCTCGAAGAGATGAAAGACCACGTCCAGCACCTCCTCGACGAGCTCGGACTCCCCTGGCACATCCTCCGTCTCTGCGGCGGCGACATGAGCTTCACGTCCGCAATCACCTTCGACTTCGAAGTCTACTCCGCTGCCCAGAAGCGCTGGCTTGAAGTGTCGTCCGTCTCCAACTTCGAGACCTATCAGGCCAACCGACTGAAATGCCGCTATCGTGGCGAAGACAAGAAAACCCGCCTCTGCCACACCCTCAACGGCTCGGCTCTCGCGCTGCCCCGCATCATGGCAGCACTGCTGGAAAACAACCAGACTCCGGAAGGAATCCGCGTTCCGGAATGCCTGCAGAAATACACCGGATTCTCAATCATCGACTGACACGCATCCCGAATGGAAAAGAAAACCATCCGGGATCTGCATCGCGATTCTATCGAGCAATACCGCCGGCGGCAGAAACTGCCGTTGGCGGTTGTACTTGACAATATCCGGTCGCTCAACAACATCGGCTCGGTGTTCCGCACCTCCGACGCCTTTCTTGTTGACCGCGTGATGCTTTGCGGAATCACCGCGACCCCGCCGTCTCCCGAAATCCACAAAACCGCCCTCGGAGCGGAAGACTCCGTCGAATGGGAATACTTCGCCGACACCCTCGACGCCATCGCTGAATTGCGTCGCAGAGGCTATCGGATCTGCGTGCTCGAACAGGTCAAGGGAAGCGTCAGCCTCGACTCCTTCCGGCCCGAAAACGGAGAAAAATACGCTATTGTCGCCGGACATGAAGTCCACGGCGTGGCTCCCGAGGTCGTGGACGCCGCCGACGTCTGCCTCGAGATCCCCCAGTTCGGCACAAAACATTCGCTCAACGTCTCCGTCAGCACCGGCCTGGCACTCTGGCACTTCTTCACCGACCTCCGCCCATAGCCTCTTAAGAAGAGTATTTGTAAGGCAACAAGCGACACCTATTCCAAAAAACACGCCTATAATCATCCAAAACTATATTTTTTGACCCACTTTTGGAGGATTATAACGAGGTTTTCTCAAATTTTATCCTTAGCTTTGCACTTAAAATAAGATATATTGTCATGCTAATCGGAAGAAAACCAGAGCAAAAAGAGCTATTGGATGCCGCAAACTCGGAATACTCTAAGAGAGTGTTTGGAATTAAATCAAATTAAGACTGAGGAAATTTTTTGAACGAATTCCGCGAGTTGAAGAGGGAGCATAGCGGGCTATGCGACTGATGAGACTTGGCGGAATTCGCCAAAAAAGGCCTCAGGATTATTTTGAAGGTTCTGCCGTTCATGCGTATTACTGTTAACGCGGTTTAAATTCAAACACTCTCTAAGA
>JAIDJZ010000262.1 GCA_029051965.1 Paramuribaculum sp.
CTCCTTCTTCAACTCGCGGAATTCGCTCAAAAAATCCTCTCAGCCTTAATTTGATTTAAATTCAAACACTCTCTAAATTTGAACACTTACTTACTCAAAAAAAATGATGAATAAAATATGAGAAACTGTTTAAGGAGTCTGTGGATTGCGATAGCGGCATTTACAGCAACTGCGTCGTGGGCTGCCGACAAAGAATATTTCACTCACCACCGCGCGTCGGTCAGCGGCACGCTAACCTCATCACTGACATATTCGGCAGAGATGGGCTACCACTATATGCTGCGCGACTTCGCCGGCATCGGAATTTCACTCGGGTACTGGAAGAACTACTATACGGAGGGGTGGGCTGCCGAGAACAACTGGAATATTTCGTCGGACGACGAATGTCCGTCGAACCTCTATCTGCGCCCGTCGATCATCATCAAATCGCCTGCTGTGAGAATCAAAGACACCTATCTTTCTCTCTACGGAGAGCCCGGGGTGATGATCAACATCCCCTACCAGAGGGTCGCAATCGGATCTACTCCGGAATGGCCAAAGACGGACTACGAATTCATCTCGACGACAAAAGGACAGTGGCTCGCGATGGAATTACGCGCAGGCATCTGCATCGACATCGGTGCATGCGGCATCAGCGCGGGCTACACGTTTTCGAACTATGACATCTACAGCCAATACCGCCATCTGTCGTACCGCGGGGTTTCATTCAGCAGATACTATCCGAGAAAACCGGTGATGCACGGCGCATTCCTTTCGCTGTCATACAATTTCTGAAAACGGAGAGCGGCCAATGATTCGCAAAAGCAGAAGCGAGGGGTAGGAATAACCACAAAAATGGTAATCGAGAGATTGGGAAATTTCGCTAATTTTGCAAAAAAAATACAATACCCTCCAATACATCCTATATGAAAGTAATTGAAAACAGGGAATTCGGAGGCGAACGTCCGCTGTTTGCCTCGCACAATCTGAGACTTACAGGCGTGACCATCCATGCCGGCGAATCGGCACTCAAGGAGTGCAGCAACATAGAAGCCGAGAGCTGCCGCTTCGAAGGGAAATATCCATTCTGGCACGTCGAAGGATTCCGCATCAGCAACTGCCTTTTCACTCCGGGAGCGAGAGCGGCTCTATGGTATTCGTCGGATCTCGAGATGAGTGACACGGTTGTCGAGGCTCCGAAAATGTTCCGCGAAATGAAGAATCTCCGTCTGAGAAACGTGCGCATCCCGGACGCTCAGGAAACACTGTGGCACTGCCGCGGTGTCGAACTGACCGACGTCGAAGTGGCCAATGCCGACTATCTCTTCATGCACTCCTCCGACATCAGAATAGACCGCTACAAGCAGCAGGGCAACTATTCGTTCCAGTATTGCACAAATGTCGAGATCAGCAATGCGCAGATCGATTCGAAGGATGCATTCTGGGGGAGCGTCGATGTGACAGTCAGAGATTCGGTTCTTGACGGCGAATATCTCGGCTGGCATTCACGCAATCTGCGCCTGATCAACTGCCACATCAAGGGGACTCAGCCGCTGTGTTACTGCGACAACCTCGTAATGGAGAACTGCACAATGGATTCCGACGCCGATCTGGCGTTTGAGGAATCGACCGTTCACGCTACGATCCGCGGAAGCGTCACCAGCATCAAGAATCCGACGTCGGGCGAAATCAAAGCCGATTCAGTCGGAGAGATCATTCTCGATGAGAACATACGGCAACCGGCCGACTGCCGAATCATCACCGGCTGACAAGATACCGCACCAGAGCCTTCCACCAACGATAGAATATGAGTCAACCCTCAACCAAGACCGAACTGCTTCTTTCACGAATCAGAGAAAAGAAACCACTATCGATCAGACAACGTCTGCAGCTGACAGCGATGCTGAGTTTTCCGGCAATCGTCGCACAGTTCTCGGCGATCGCCATGCAATATATCGACGCGTCGATGGTCGGCAGCCTCGGCGCCGAGCCCTCGGCTGCCATAGGTCTGGTCTCGACCTCCACATGGCTCATGTGGGGGCTTCTCTCGTCGTGTGCCACGGCTTTTTCCGTCCAGGTCGCCCATCAGGTCGGAGCGGGCAATTTCGACCGCGCCCGCTCGATACTCAGACAGTCGATTCTGTCAGTGCTGTCGTTCAGCATTGTTCTGGGAATCATAGGGATGATGATTTCAGCACCACTCCCCTCCTGGCTTCGTGCCGACAGCTCGATCCACAACGACGCGAGCACCTATTTCTTTATCTTCTCCCTCTTTCTTCCGGCGCTGCAGCTCAATTTTCTGGGTGGAGCGATGCTGCGCTGCGCAGGAAACATGAAAGTGCCGAGCATGCTGAACGTGATGATGTGTGTGCTCGACGTCATTCTGAACTTCTTCCTGATCTTTCCGACACGCGAAGCCGACCTGTGGGGCATCGCGCTGACCATCCCCGGAGCAGGAATGGGCGTCAAGGGGGCGGCACTGGCAACAGTTCTGGCCGAAACCGTCACGGCCACGGCAATGATCTGCTATCTCTGCTGCCACTACAAACCGCTACGGCTCAGGGGACACAGGGGTTCATTCATCCCTACGCGCAGCATACTTCGGCAAGCCACAAAGATCGGAGTGCCGATCGGGCTTGAACATATGGCCATCTGCGGAGCGCAGATCCTGCTGACATTCATCGTCGCGCCGCTTGGAGTCGTAGCGATCGCCGCCAACGCTTTCGCCGTCGTCGCCGAAAGCCTCTGCTATATGCCGGGGTTCGGAATCGGAGAGGCAGCAACGACGCTTTCGGGACAGTGTCTCGGCGCGGGCCGACGAAAGCTGATGCGTTCATTCGGGCATATCACAGTCGGATCGGGAATGGTCGTCATGGGCGTTCTCGGAATGGTTTTATATTATTTCGCACCATATATAATAGGGATCATGTCGCCGGTCGAGGATATCAGGATTCTCGGGGCTGAAATTCTCAGAATCGAAGCGTGGGCCGAGCCGATGTTCGCCGCCGCCATTATCACTTACGGTTTCTTCGTCGGAATGGGGCGCACCATCCTGCCCTCTATCATCAATCTCGGGAGCATCTGGCTCGTCAGACTGACGCTTGCCACGCTGCTGGTGTCGACGATGGGGCTTAAAGGAGTGTGGATCTGTCTCTGATACACCTCTGACGCTGCCGACGATCGTTC
>JAIDJZ010000263.1 GCA_029051965.1 Paramuribaculum sp.
GAAACGTCGTTGTTGTTTCCGTTCTGCAGACGACGGAAGCGGTTGCCGATGAGAGTCTGCAGATCACCTGTGTTGGTGGCCAGCATCACATCGAGGGTCACTGTCTGAGATCCGCCTTTGGGGATGTCGAAGTCGGAACTCGAGGCAATTTTCATGTAGCGGTCGACGCCGTTGAGATCGAGATAGCCCGGGGATGGCTCAGCGGCTGTTGCGAACAATACGGAAAAAGCACAAACGACAGTTGTCAGTAACTGTTTGAGTTTTTTCATGAGTGAAAAATGATTAGTGGGAAATAATTAATTAAGTAAGTGTTCAAAGGTAAGTAATTATTTATTAATTTCAAAAGGGAGAACGAGAATTATTTTCATATGTCACAAGAGTTTATGGCGACGCAAAAAAACAGCAGTGTGTCAGATCCGCGAATCCAGACACACTGCTGTTATTTATATGGGGTTGTTTGTTCGGAGTCAAATGTTATCCGAAGGTCACGTTGAAACCGAGGTTGATGTTCATGTTTGCGTTTCCGACGGGAACAAACTGGGGTGTCACGCGGAAGAACTGGTGGTCGCTTCCGATGAAGAAGTTGAATCCGCGGGGATGGAAGTTGAGCATCCAGCCTAAGGAAGATCCGAAGGAAGACTGAGCGAAGCTGACAGAGCAGTCGAACCATCTGACGGGTTTGACGTTGGCCGAGATTCGACCTTCGGTCCATGAGAAGGGTCCGTTGAAGTGCTGAGTGAAGAGGAATCCGCCTGTCAGACGGTTGTAGAACGGCATTTCATATTCGGCGGCGAGATGGAGCGTGGCTGCCAGAGCGCTTGTGCGGGTTCCACCAGTCGATTCGCGGCGGAAATTGAACGCGTCCTTCAGGTCGTCGAACAGCGCTTCGCTCTGCTGTTTGAGTGAGTTGTCGTCATAGCCGGGTTTTGAGCTGTCGAGAGCGATGTTGTTGAAGCCGTCGAACTGCCATGTTGTTTCGGGTGTGACGGCTTTGACGTTGTTGGTCCAGACGGTGAATCCGAGGTCACGGACGGAAGCCGACACTGTCAGTCCAGGGATTACATCGCGGTAGACGGCACCGAGGTCGAATGCGAGACCGTTGCCAGAGGTTGAGAATTTGTCATAGTCGATTCCGTCCCAGTTGACTTCGTCGGCGGCTTCCGGGCGGTCGGTTTCTTTGCCTGATTCCTTGTTGGTCGGCACGCGTAGACCTTCGCCGGCGGCAGCGTTGAGCGATCCGCTTGCGTTGATTTTCCAGACGTCGTCGGAGAGAGTCACGTCCATTTTGTCGATGCGGGCGTCGACGTTTCCGATGCCGATGAGCACTTTGACTTTTGCGCCGACTTCGATCTGTTCGGTGATTGCGCGGCTGTGGCCGAGGGCAAGCTCACCCATTGCAGTCGCTTTCAGCCGGAGGTCGGAGAAGGAGTAGGTCGAAGAGGCTCCCTGCTGACCGAGCTTCATGAATTCGAGCAGCCCGCGCGGAATGTTTGCTCCGACATCGGTGCGTGCCGAGAGAGAGATCGTGTTGAAACCACCGAACCCCTTGAATCCGGCGGAGAGGATGGTCAGACTGGCGTTTGCGGTCAGGCGGTTGTTGTTGCTGATCTTTGAGAGGAATTCATCGCCGGAGACTGTGGGGCTCATGAATGTGGTCAGACGTCCGTCGGGGAGTTTGTAGAGGAATGTGTTGACACCGACGTTCGAGCTGAGTCCGAGG
>JAIDJZ010000264.1 GCA_029051965.1 Paramuribaculum sp.
TTCATCCCGTGTTCATCACAGACATATTTATTCTCAGCTGTCCGTGGCAAGTAATTACCTTTGCCTCGCCCCAGCGCTAACAAATATTGGGGAACCGGCTCTTATATTCATTTCACTATTAATCAGAGAACTTTCAGGAGAATAATTCCCGAAAAGCCTCTTCGACTTTACCAACTTCAACAATTCTGATGTTCATCTGGCTGAGATCGACCCCTTTCAGACTGTTACGAGGTATGATTATTGTTGTCATTCCAAGTTTTTCAGCCTCACGGACCCGCTGCTCAATTCTTGTCACCGGTCTGATCTCACCTGAAAGACCGACCTCACCGGCCATGCAGAATCCCTGCGGAATGGCCATGTCGACATTAGAAGAGAGAATCGCGCAGACAACCGCAAGGTCAAGAGCTGTATCATTAACCTTAAGTCCTCCAGCTATATTCAAAAACACATCCTTCTGACCAAGCTTGAAGCCGACACGCTTTTCAAGCACGGCAAGCAGCATATTCATTCGCTTGGCGTCAATTCCGGTCACCGTCCGCTGCGGAGTTCCGTATGCAGCACTGCTGACCAGAGCCTGAACCTCAATCAGAAACGGACGAGCTCCTTCCATCGTAATGCCCACAGCGCATCCCGACAAAAGATCCCCTTCAAGAGTGTTGCTCATTAACATTTCAGACGGATTTGTCACTTCACGCAATCCGCTCTGACACATCTCATAGATGCCCAGTTCCGAGGTGCTTCCAAAGCGATTTTTGATCGAACGCAAAATCCGGTAAAGGTAATGGCGGTCACCTTCAAACTGAAGGACCGCATCGACAATATGCTCAAGCACCTTCGGCCCGGCTATGCTCCCTTCTTTGTTGATATGGCCTATAAGCATGATCGGGACACCGGTCTCCTTGGCATATTTGAGAAGCCGTGCCGAACACTCCCGGACCTGACTGACACTCCCAGCCGAAGGCTCGATCTCGTCGGAAGCGATTGTCTGGATTGAATCTATCACCACCATTTCAGGCTCAACCGATTCGAAGTGCTCGAAAATTCGTTCAAGCGACGTCTCGCATGCTATCAATACGTTATCGTTAATCTTCCCGATTCTGTCGGCACGCATTCTCAGCTGCTGGGGACTCTCTTCTCCTGAGACATACAGAACACGCTTCGAACGGATCGAAAGTATATTTTGCAAAACCAGCGTCGATTTGCCGATCCCGGGCTCACCTCCGATCAGCACCAGCGATCCAGCAACCAGTCCGCCTCCCAGAACCCGGTTCAGTTCCCCGCTTGGCATTCTGAGCCGAGGCTCGTTGGTGAGTTCGATCTCGGAAACCCTCAGCGGACGAGACTGGCTGCGCCGCACTGACGTCAGGCTTTTGGTCACTTTTGCAGCCACCTTTTCCTCGACCATTGTGTTCCATGCGCCACAGGCCGGACAGCGTCCCTGCCATTTTGGCGATTCCGCTCCGCACTCGTTGCAGAACCATACGGTCTTCGTTTTTGCCATGATTCAAGTGTTTAGTTTTTCGGATTAGATACCCTACGCCGGAATTCAGCGACAGTCAATGCTGTGGCCGTCGCCACGTTCAAAGACTCCGAAGTGACAGCATCCGACGGGAATGGCGGAATAAACAGGCGTCGGCCGACGAGAGCGGCAATCTCCGGGGACACACCGTTCCCCTCATTGCCCATGATTATCACGCCGTTTCCCGAAAGAGTCGCAGAATAGAGACATTCACCGTCGAGAAAAGTACCATAGACGGGGACCGATTCGTCAAGCGTGGCTATGATCTGCGGGAGATTGCAATAAATCACTCTGACTCGCGAGATCGCACCCATCGTAGCCTGAACAACTTTGGGATTATAGACATCCGCACATCCCTCACTGCAAAGAATCGTTCTTACTCCGAACCAGTCTGCCGTGCGCATGATCGTTCCGAGATTACCGGGATCTCTGACATTATCAAGCGCAATGACAAGCTCGCGCATCATATCTGCCTGTGAGAAACCTATTTCGGGAATATGATAGACCGCAATGACGTCCTGAGGGGCCATCAGAGAGCTCATCCGCTCAATGTCTTTGTGGCATACTACAAAAAGACGGTCGCGAAAATCAGATGACAGCAGAGGATTGTCAGCGACCCATTCACTGGTCGCGAACAGCCATTCGAGTTGAAAATGGCCAATCGTGTCGGCGACACATTTCCGTCCCTCGCATTTAAACAGACCGAGGCGTTTTCTGAACTTACGCTCAGAAAGCGAGGCTACATTTTTTCGGATGCTATTGGTTAAATCCATAATTACAAGTTGAACTTTGCAAAATTACTAATATGTCGAGGATTTTTAGTAATTTTGCATTTGAAAAATTCTTTAATGTTAGAGTATGAAGATTCTTGTTACAGGAGCTCTCGGTCAGTTAGGCAGAGAATTAAGGGACGTGTTGGAGACCTCACATCCCGGCATGACTGTCTATGCCGGCCATCACGACCTTGACATAACTGACAGCGCAGCCGTTGCGACTTTTATCAGGAACGGAGAATTCACCCACATAGTGAACTGCGCGGCCTATACCGCCGTTGACCGTGCTGAGTCAGAACCGGCCCTCTGCAACAGAATCAACTCGGAGGCGGTGAAGAATCTCGCTGTCGAGGCAGAAAAAACCGGCGCAAGAATGCTTCATATATCAACGGACTATGTCTTCGATGGGAAAAGCTTCCGTCCTTACCGCGAAAGTGATAAAGTTAACCCTGTTTCAACCTACGGGACATCCAAGCGGAAGGGCGAAATGATACTTCTGACAATGTGCCCCGACGCGATCATCGTCAGAACTTCCTGGCTATATTCGCCCCACGGAAGCAACTTTGTCAAAACAATGCTGCGTCTGGGCAAAGAAAGAGAGACTATTGATGTTGTCTATGACCAGATCGGATCTCCGACATATGCCCGCGATCTTGCAAAGGCCGTCTGCGCAATCCTGTTTTCCCGCAAATGGCATCCCGGAATATATCATTTTTCAAATGAAGGAGTCTGCTCATGGTATGATTTCGCCAAATCGATCCATCGCATAGCCGACATTGATTCTTGCAGCCTCCGGACGATTCTCTCCGAGGATTTCCCATCACAGGCAATCAGCCCCCATTTCAGCGTATTCGACAAAACTCTTATCAAAAAGACCTACGGCATCCGCATTCCGCATTGGGAAGACAG
>JAIDJZ010000265.1 GCA_029051965.1 Paramuribaculum sp.
ATTCTGGCGGGTATATCTTTCCTGCCTCTTGAGCAGTGGACCAACGGGCGTGTAAGCAACTTCAATCTGCTTGGCGATATAATGGACCGCACGGACGATGATTCGACCGCGGAGCAGACCGATGAGATGATTGATCCCGCGCTTCAGGAAGCAATGAAAGATCAGCGTGCTCTTGACACCGCTGCTGTCGCTGAGGGCGAAGCGCCTCTTCTGGCTGTTCAGCCGAGTCGCCAGAACGGTCAGATGGTGCTTGAGGACTATACCGAAGCCGGTCAGGGCCTGAAAAAAATGCGTGAATCCCTTAAGGCCGGTGGAGTTACCCGAATTGCCGTTATTGGCGACAGCTATATCGAGGGTGACATCTTCACTCAGGATCTGCGACAGATGCTTCAGACCGAGTTTGGTGGTGCAGGCGTTGGTTATGTGAACATGCACACTGATTTCCCCGGTTTCCGCCGAAGTGTGAAGCAAGGAGGTAAAGGCTGGACTGAGTTCGCGGCTAACAAGTCGGCAGAGAAGAAATACACTTCAATTACCCAGCATTATTTCAAGCCGGCCGGTAATGCAACCTCTACCTACGCCGGAACAGAAGCTCTTCCTCATCTTGCCTCATGGGATAACTCGAAATTCCTTTTTATTTCTCCCACAGATACGGAAGTCAAGGTTAAGACAGGCGATGGAGAATGGGTGAGTCATAAAATCACCGGATCGCCCGAGGTTCAGTGTGTTTCAGCCGACGGCCCGACTTCTAATTTTGAAATATCCACTAATGGCGGTTCGCTTATCGGTCTCGGAGCCTGGATGTATGGCAGCAAGGGTGTGACTCTGGATTGCATGTCATCGCGTGGCTTCTCCGGACTGACTCTTAATAATGTGAGTGCTGACTTGACAAAGCAGATGTCAAAATTCATTGACTACGACGTCATTATTCTGGAATTCGGCATCAATGCAATGTCGGCTAAGCAGAAAGACTATACGGTTTATGCCAATCGAATGATCGATGTCATCAACCATGTCAGAGAGTGTTTCCCGAATGCAGACATAATCATGATGAGCATCGGAGACCGTGGAGAGAAAAAGGCCGGCGAGGTTCATTCGATGGGGTCTGCTCCGTTCATGGTCACTGCGCAGCGTGATGCTGCGCGCAAAGCTCGCTGTCTGTTCTATGACACTCGTGAGTCGATGGGTGGCGAGGACGCGATTGTCAGCTGGGTCGCAGACGGTCTTGCCAATAAGGATTATATCCATTTGACACATAAGGGTGGCCAGAAACTTGCCGAACCGCTTTTCAATGCAATAAAGAACTCTGTCAATAAATGATTTCTGCATGAAGTTTCAGCTCAGATTAGTTGTCGCGGCATCTGTTCTTATAGCCTTTCCCGGGTTAGCATTCTCTGCCCGGGAAAGTGCTGCGCAATATGACTTAGATGATGAGCGGGAACTCAGAGAGGATTCGGTCGTGATCGAAGGCTGGGAGTTTGAGGATTTCGATGTGAAGATCCCCCGCTTTGTCAGGTTGAAGGACAATGCTATTGAGATGAATGGGGCTGACTGGTCTGATCTGAGAAACCGGTTGAAGGATCATGACAGGAATCCGTTTTCGATCGTGCATATCGGCGACAGCCATCTGCAGGCCGATATATCGACCGGCTATGTCCGTTCGCAGATGCAGTTTGATTATGGCGATGCGGGCCGCGGTCTGATTGTCCCGCTGCGACTGAGCCGAACGAATGAGCCTGTCGATTACTATTTCAAAAGTCAGACGCCGTGGTCGCCACTGAAATTCATGAGCGCTCATTGGTCGCGTGCGATGGGTTTTACAGGAGCCTCGCTGACAACTTCGAGTCCGACGGCGGAGATTACTGTCGGGAGTCGTGTGACAGACACATATTCTACCTTCTCGGATCTGTCTCTTTTCATGTATCTTAAACACAAATCCGCGCCCACGAGCCACGCAA
>JAIDJZ010000266.1 GCA_029051965.1 Paramuribaculum sp.
CTTCTTGACAACAACGCGGTTGACAATTCCGGAGCTTCCGACAAGCAGCGACGACAGCGGACGCAGCACGGTCGACAGCAGTCCGACTCCTCCGGCCGAGAAGCGCACCCAGCGTAAATTGTTGGAATTGGCGATAAGTTTGGGCAGGATTTCCCCGAAAAGCAGAATGAGAAACGTCAGGATGACCGTCTGAAGTATGAAGCTGACAACTTCGGGCATTCCGGAAAAAACCGGGCCGAGAGCGAAGTTACAGAGCACGACGATGGTGACGTTGACCAGATTGTTGGCGATAAGGATTGTGGCCAGCAGCCGGTCGGGCGACGCGAATAGTTTGCGGACGCGCGGACCGACGGGCGCGTCGTCGAGTTCATCGAGTTCAGGCGGCGTAAGCGAAAAAAATGCTATTTCACTTCCGGAAACGAAGCCTGAGATGAGGAGGGCGACGAGCGCACATGCGAGTGCTATCGTCTGCGAAAGGCCGAAATTTATGGCTGACGTGATAATGAAAGCCGGCAGGGATAATAAAGGGTCTGTGGCCGGTAAGGGATCTATATCCAATTTAATGAGGTTTAAGTGAACGATGAAGACGGGTTGCAAGACCCGTCTTGGAATTTCTTACAAAGTTAGTAACCTTTTTGTTAACTTCCAAATCAGAGCATTCTGAGAGCGCGGAGGGCTTCGAGAATCTCGAAGCGTGTCATGCGGCGGCGCTGTTTGAGGGTGCGTGCGAAGTCGTGGCAGATGCCCTGCACCCCACGGTGGGTGAAGACGCGGGTCAGATAGACATAGTTTTTGTCGAAAATGCGGCGCGTTTCGTCCTCGTCGAGCTGACAGGTCGAGCGCCCCTCTTCGATCATGAGGTCGAGAAGGTTCTGTTTGGTCGGTGTGTCAAGCGATCCGTTTTCCAGAACGGTGCGGCGGCACATGATATTGGCCATCGCGGCCGCCATCGAGAGATTGAAATGTTTCAGAATGGTGTTCCAGGCACTTTTCGCCGACAGGCCGGGATTGCCCGTAAAGAAAAAGTCGCTGGCATATTCGATCAGTGAATCCGGAGTGGAGTCAAGGTTTACCCCGGCGATCAGTTCGTCTCCCTCCATGACGATAAAGGCCACTGTCATGCCGGTTGCTCCGTAGCACCGGTCGTCTTCGTTGCGATAGCTTAGCTTTGTTTCCATGTTTTTATAACACATTCGGAGGCATTTTGGAAGTTGATTCCGCAAAAAAATTTCTTTGCGTCTCATCCTCCGTCAGATATTGTTTACAGACGGCAACCCATCGGCCGAGCGGTCTGTCGGTTCCGATGGGTTGCCGGTAAAGGGTCGTTAGTTGCGGTTTCCGAGGAGGCGGAGAAGATAGATGAACAGGTTGATGAAGTCCAGATAGAGATTCAAGGCTCCGATTGTTGCAACTTTGCCGAGCGAATCATCGGGCGCGTAGAGTGCCATCTGTTTGATGCGCTGTGTGTCCCATGCCGTCAGACCGATGAAGATGAGCACTCCTGCAATCGAGATGCCGAATTCAAGAGCCGAGCTGTCGAAGAATAAGTTGACGACCGAGACAATGATCAGACCGAAGAGAGCCATGATAAGGAAGGTGCCGAATCGGGTCAGATCTTTAGTCGTGAAGTAGCCGTAGATGGACATCGCGCCGAAAACTCCGGCAGTGATGAAGAATGTCTTGACGATCGAACTTCCTGTGTAGATGAAGAAGATCGGGGCAAGGGTCAGACCGTTGACAACGGCAAAGAGGTAGAACAGCAGCGATGCTACCGGAGAACTCAGTTTGTTGATCGCGCTCGAGATCGCGATTACCAGACCGATCTCAATGAGAAACAGAATCCAGATTGCTGCCGAATGGGCAAACATCAGATTCAGAACGGCCGGCGAAGAGGCAGCGAAAAGAGCGGCCAGAGCTGAAACGATCAGACCGAGGGTCATTTTCAGGAAAACCTGACGCATGACAAGAGTAAGACGCCCCGACTGGCTCGAATCGACCGGCTGGGTGAGATTGTTGTAGAAATTGTTCAGATCCATATTGAGTGGAAATTTAAGGAGTTTGTTTAAGAGTGTGAGGAGCAAAAACTGTGCCGTTTTTTTTTTACATACGGTCCGGCACCTCGATTCCGAGCAGACTCATGGCCGATGCGATTGTGCGGGCCGATGCGTCGGAGAGTGCCAGACGGAGCGAGCGTTTCTCTTCGTCCGTCTCCTTCAGGATCGAGCAGTCGTGGTAGAACTGGTTGTATTCCTTGGCAAGCTCATAGACATAGTTGGCGATCAGAGCCGGACTCAGTGAGCGGCCGGCTTCGGCCACGAGTGCCGGATAGTCGGCCAGACGCTGGATGAGCGCGATTTCGCGGTCGCCCGGAACGGCCATGACAAATTCGCCGATCGTGAAGCCCGCTTCAGTGGCGCGGCGCAGTACGGAGCGGATTCGTGCGTGGGTGTACTGGATGAACGGACCTGTATTGCCGTTGAAGTCGATCGATTCGGCCGGATTGAAGGTCATGTTCTTGCGCGGGTCGACCTTAAGGAGGAAGTATTTCAGTGCGCCAAGACCGACCATCTCGGTGATCGATTTGATTTCGTCGGGGGTGCATCCGTCGAGCTGGCCGCGTTCGGAGCTGACGGCGCGGGCCGTGTTGACCATTTCGTCCATCAGGTCGTCGGCGTCCACGACGGTTCCCTCGCGGCTCTTCATCTTGCCGTTGGGCAGTTCGACCATGCCGTATGAGAAATGGACGAGATCTTTGCCCCATTTGAAGCCAAGGCGGTCGAGCAGCAGTGAAAGCACCTGGAAGTGATAGTTCTGTTCGTTGCCGACAACGTAGATCATGCGGTCAATCGGGTAGTCGTCGAAACGCATCCGGGCTGTGCCGATGTCCTGGGTCATATAGACCGAAGTGCCGTCCGAACGGAGCAGCAGCTTGTGGTCCAGGCCTTCGGCGGTCAGGTCAGCCCAGACAGAGCCATCCTCTTTGCGGTACATAAGGCCCTTTTCAAGACCTTCGAGCACCTTTTCCTTTCCCTGCAGATAGGTCGAGCTTTCGTAATAGATCTTGTCGAATCCGACACCCATGCGTTCGTAGGTTTCGTCGAAACCGGCATAGACCCAGTTGTTCATCATTTCCCAGAGCGAGCGCACTTCCGGATCATTGTTTTCCCATTTGCGGAGCATCGCGCGCGCTTCCTGCATAAGAGCCGACGCTCCTTCTGCTTCCTCTTTGCTCATTCCTTTCTCCATCAGTTCGGCGACTTCGGCCTTGAAGTGCTTGTCGAAAAGAACATAGAAGTCGCCGATCAGGTGGTCGCCCTTCTTGCCGGCTTTCTCCGGAGTGATTCCTTCGCCCCACTTCTGCCACGCGAGCATCGATTTGCAGATGTGGATGCCGCGGTCGTTGACGATATTGGTCTTGACAACGCGGTTGCCGCAGGCTGCGAGTATGCGCGAAAGGGAGTTGCCCAGAAGTATGTTGCGGACGTGGCCAAGATGGAGAGGCTTGTTGGTGTTGGGCGACGAATATTCGATCATGACCAGCGGCGACTCTTCGGTCGGGGCGGTCATTCCGTAGTCGGCAGTGGTTGTGATATGCTGGAGCACCGACGACCAGAAGGTCGGCTCGATGACTAAATTCAGGAAGCCCTTGACAACATTGAAACGCGCAACAGCCGGTTCGTTGTCGACGAGCCATTCGCCGATCTCTTTGCCGACTGCCTCCGGCGATTTGCGGGCCGCTTTGACCCACGGAAACACAACGATCGTCAGGTTGCCTTCAAACTCCTTGCGGGTTGTCTGCGGTGTGATCGTCGAGGGGTCTGCGTCGATTCCATATAACTCTTTGACTGCGAGGCCTACTGCCTGCGCTATGATCTTATCAAGTGACATGTCTGTTATTAGTGAAATTTAAGTAGGTTACTTATCGGGTATGTTCTGACTGGCCGGAAATCTCCCTGACCGCTGGTCTGCGGCCGGCGGGAGGCCGGTCATTGGATTGCAAAATTACAGATTTTAATGCTGACAGCAAAATTCTCCCCGCGGAATCAATTGAAAATTACCTACAAAACCATCCGCGGAAGGATGAGCGCCGACTCGGGACCCATGTTGAAGAGCATGTCGACTGCCGAGAGGCCGGGAATGAATCCGTGGCGCAGTGCTCTGACCTGATAATAGGGGACATCTCTCACCATTTCGGCAGGAATTCCCTTGCGGAGATCGACGATCGGGCCGTCGTGACTGATCTCGCCGCCGTAGACGACCTCTGACTCGATAAGCATCAGCCGGCGTATGATCGAATCGAGACGCCGGTTGAACTCCATGAGCGGGCTGCGCGCCGGATCTTCTCTGAAAAGAGGCTCGAAATCATCGGCATAGTACTCGAAAAATGGTGTCCGCCCATATCCCGACTTGAGTGTCTCCCAGTGGGCGTGCCACCATGATCCGTGGCTCGAAATGGTGATGTCCGACCATCGTGCGCCGGTCATCGAAACCGGTTTCTCGATCGGAACGGTCAGGCGTCTGACCCCGTGGGTGTCGGCTATTGTGGCCCGGTGCGTATCTTTCTGGCGTTTGTCGAAACGCATTCCGGTGTCGACTGTGACTTTCCCGAAAGCATTGACCAGAGCGTAGTAGGCCGCCGAACCCATGTAGCGTGGCGGAAGGATAAGTAGCGACTCTGCTGGATCGATCTGCTTCATTCTGAAAATCCGGGGTTTGCATCCTTGAAAATGCGATTCCAGCGGATTCCGCCGTCAAGTAGGCCTTTGTCTTTGTCGAACGACACAAGGACTCTCATCGGCTTGCCGACGACATGGTCCTCCGGAACAAAGCCCCAGTAGCGCGAATCGAGCGAACAGTCGCGGTTGTCGCCCATCATGAAGTAATAGTCCATCATGAAGGTATAGCTGTCGGCCCGCTTGCCGTCGATGTAGACCGTGCCGTCTTTGACATAAGAATCCGGATGATACTCATAGTTGCGGATCACACGCTCATACATAGGCCAGTTCTCGGGTGTGATACTGATAGTCTGACCCTTCTTCGGAATGCTGACAGGGCCGTAGTCCTGACGCGTCCATGTCGAAGAAATTCCGTCGGGGAAGAGGAATTCGCCGGTCGGTGCCGGTTCGCGGATGACGGAGGCCACAAGTCCCTGGGATTTCAGCTTGTCGATTGCCGACTGGGTCAGCGGGATGCGGTAGAACGGTTTCGTTGCATATTCCGCAGGCTGGAATCCGGCGATCAGCCAGTTTTCGGTGTCGGCGGGGTTGGGCGCGAACGCTGCCTGACTCCAGTCGTCGCGCGAGACTGCGATGTTTTCCCAGTCCGCTTCTGTCAGCGGACGGTTGGTCTGAATCAGATAGTTGAACTGCACGTTGGTCGGCTGATCCTGCGGCTTGCCGTCGATGTAGATCGTTCCGTCGACGATCTTTAATGTCTCGCCCGGCAGGCCGACAGCACGTTTGACGTAGTTTTCCCTGCGGTCGACAGGGCGGTAGATGATTTCTCCGAACTGCTCCGGATTGTTCAGGACGACATCGCGTCCGAAATACTTGATGAGCGTGTAGTAGTCCGGATTCTGCATCTTGACGGCAACAGTGTCGCCGGCCGGAAAGTTGAAGACAACGATGTCGCCCGACTCGACGTCGCCGAGCCCTTTCAGACGGTGGTATTTCCACTGCGGCCACTCCAGATAGCTCTTGGTGTTGATGACCGGAAATGTATTCTGGACAAGAGGGAAGTGGAGCGGCGTCTGAGGTACTCGGGGGCCGTAGGCCATCTTGTTGACCCACAGGTAGTCGCCTACGAGCAGCGACTTCTCGAGCGACGAACTCGGAATCTCATAGTTCTGGCCGATGAACGTGAACACGAAATAGACCAGGATCAGCGCATAGACGATTGCGTCGACCCAGCTCATGACGGCGCGGGTCAGATGGTTTTTGCTTTTCTTCCACCAGGTGAGGGGAATGTAGCCTGTGATGTAAATGTCGAAAAGCAGGGGGTAGACGAGCAGCACCCAGGGATTTCCGAGCCAGATGACCCAGAGAAAGAAAATCAGCGAAACGATGCCGAACCGGAGCCAGCGGGTGTTTTTTGTTGATTTGATCCGGGCGGTGAAATCCTGTTTGCAGTTGGGGGTGCCTGTGTTGGCCGGCGTCGTCGTTTCGGCTGTCTTTGTGGCGTTTTTGTCGTTCGGTTCTGACATTTTGGAATTGTTCTGTGGGGAAAGTGAGGATGAGAATTCAATTGATTTTATCGAGGAGTTTTTCGTCGCCGATGATGCGTTCCATCAG
>JAIDJZ010000267.1 GCA_029051965.1 Paramuribaculum sp.
ACGAAACGACAACCGGCCGGAACCGCTGACTTCTGCAACTCTCTGTCATCGGTTCCGGCCGGACCTTCTATCTGAAGCTAGCTGGATGTACTCCTTCTTCGTAGCGGCCACATATGCCTCATGGTAACTGTCGAGTATCTTGCGGATTGCAGTTCCGATCTTCAGATACGCATCCCTGTTGAGATTCGCAAGTGAAGCCCTGACAGACCATTTCGGCCCATCGAACCCGTCGCCGTTGAGAAGCACGATCGCAGTCTCCGTCGCAAGACGGATCACAAAATCGAGCGGCTCGTAATTCTTGTTGAGATAATCTGCAAAATCATCGCCATAGAACTTCTTGGCCCAAACCATAATATCGATCTCGCTATAGTAGCCCGCACGGCACGGATCGGGAAGAAGAGTGAATCCCGTAGTGCTCCAGAGTGCGTCCAGGCGACTGTGGATCATATTGATCAGCTTCGGCTGGAGTTCCTCGCGGTGGAGATAGGCAAACGCCGAGAAGAGCGCCATCTGAACCTGCTGGGGAGTCGACAGACCCGCCGTGTGGTTCAGCCCGACAAGACGGCTGTCGGCGACAACGCGGTCGACAAACCTGATTGCCCCCGGATCGAGAGCCAGCGACTCATAACGCTTGTCGAGCAGCTCCTTCTTCCTGGGCGGCAGCTTCTTCAGACGCGCATCGAAAACATTGTCCGGAGCGAACGCCATTGCGGCAAGACGCCATCCCGTCGCACCGAAATATTTTGAAAACGAATACAGGCAGCAGGTATTATACGGCAGAACATACATCAGCGACCTGAATCCCTCGATAAAAGTCCCGTAGACATCATCAGTGATGATCATCAGTTCCGGATTGTCATTCCTGACAATATCGACCAGTTCGTCAAGAACATCCTTCGAAAGAGTGTAGCTCGGCGGATTCGACGGATTCGTGATGCAGACCGCCTTGACCGACTTGTCGCGCAGCTTGGCGAGTTCCTCCTTCGGATACTGCCAGTCATGATAACCGTCACGCTCGACAGCATTCGCCGAAACCGAAATCACATCAAGGCCAAACTCCGCCAGCCGCGGAATTTCGAGATAAGGAGTGAAACAGGGAGTCAGCAGCGCAATCCTGTCGCCGTCGTTAAGAAGAAAATTCTGTTTGAGCGACTGGAAGATATAGCACATTCCTGCCGTGCTTCCCTCCGTCGCGAAAAGATCATATTCAACCTCTGACTCCTTGCCCCCCATAGCCCATCGGAGATACTCGCGGACAATCTGCTGCGTATAGTTGAGAATTCTGGGAGGCGTCGGATAGTGGTCGCCGAGAATCCCATCGACCATCTCGAAGACAAACGCATCCGGATCAGCCTTCAGATCCTCCGTCACATGATTATAGAAATGAGTCAGCACCCTGGCGCCGGTCTCACCCTCGTGGGCCGACAGAAACTCCCTGAACCTCGATGCGACACCATCCTGCGCGGGCGATTCGACAATGCCGATCCCACTGTCATAGACATGGCGCTCAGCCTCCGAAAGGGCAAACTGTCCCAGCATGAAGAACGCCGCACGGGGATATGACAGCAACCAGTTGGGATTGCCTCGCCCGGCATTCAGAAACGTTCTGATCGTCTGGCGTGCATTCTTCTCGGCAAGTTCGATAAGCGTACCCTTGATTTCAAAAGGGCTCATTTCCGACAGGCGCGATTCATAATCGCGGTTTTCGGGATTTGATGGTAGAGTATTCATAGTATAATATTGAAAGATAGTTTAAAATGAAGTCAGACAAAGAGCAGAACCATAGCCACTCCCATAAGGATCAGCAGCGTATTGCCGATCGCATAAGTGATCGTATAGCCGAGAGCCGGAACCGAACTATCGAGCGACGCCGTGATTGCGCCGAGCGCGGCTGTCGTCGTACGGCTTCCCGCACAGCAACCCAGATTGATCGCCGGATGAAACTTGAACACCTTCGCCCCAAGGAACATAGCCAGAAACAGAGGGACAGACGTCGAGACAACTCCCATGACAAGCAGCATCCACCCGACCTGTTCGATTCCCGAAATGAATGTCGGGCCACACTGGATTCCGATGACAGCAATGAACATATTCAGTCCGAGATTATTCATCAGCCACAAAGAAGCCTCCGGAATAATTCCCGTCGACGGCCGCTTCGTGCGCAGCCAGCCGAAAAAGAGACCTGCGATAAGCGCGCCGCCCGATGTCGAGAGACTGATAGGAATATTATGCACATTGAGAGTAAGCGCTCCGACAATCGCACCGATCACGATTGCCAGCGAAACGAAAATAAGGTCTGTCTGATTCGTCGGACGCTGTTCGTAGCCGATTTCGGCGATCGCTCCCGAGACCTCCTGAGGAAGCCCCATCAGAGTCAGCATGTCGCCCTGCATAAGCGTAGTCTTCGCAAGCACCGGGACCGGCATTCCGCCCTGACGCGAAATCGACTTGATCATCACACCGTACATGAACGGCTTTGCCCTCAGCTGGTCGACCGTCATTCCCGCAACCTTCTTCGTCGCCATGACCTCGGTCCGTTCGACATTGAACGTAAGCAATGCCGGGTCATCGACCTCCGGACCGATCCAGCCTTCGTCCTGAATGATAAACTCATGGCGTCCGGAAAGGACGATCTCGTCGCCCTTGCCGACAACCGTTGCGGGTGTGATCTCATGGATCTGCCCGTCCGACGCCGTCCTGACGCGCTCGACGAAAAGACGCCGTCCGAGGCTCTGGAAATGCTCCTCGATCTCCTTCACCGTAAGAGACGTCGAAAAATGATCCGCCTCGACCTTATACGCACGGAAAACGATCGGACGGTTCCCATCGATATAAGCCGGATCCGACGACAGGTCCGAATGGTCAAGCTCCTGCTCAAGTTCCTTCGTCTGCTGACGGACCTTCTTAAGGCCTCCAAGAAGAGCCGGTCCGAGATTGCCGAGAATCCATGCCGAACCGATCGTTCCGAAAACATAAGTGACAGCATAGCACACCGGAATCAGATCGATCATCTGCTTCTTCTCTTCAGCTGAAATGTGGAGAGAGCTGATCGTATCGGCACCGACGCCGATAACAGCCGAAATCGTCTGCGCTCCGGAGAAAAGACCCGTTGCGATCGCCGCATTATAATTCATCAGCTTCGCACAGAGCCACGTCACTCCAAGACACAGAAAGCAGACAACGACCGCAAAAATGACCTGCTTGATTCCCTGTCCGCGGATAGCCGCAACGAACTGCGGTCCGCACTTATAGCCGATCGCAAAAAGGAATATCAGGAAAAACAATGATTTTAGCGGCGCCCCGATAGGAATGTTGAGCTGACCGACAAGGACGCCGACAAGTAAGACTGAGGTGACTGTGCCGAGAGTAAAAGTCTTATACTTAAGCTTCCCGAGCCAGAAACCCAACCCGATTGTCAGAAAAATCGGGATGGACGGATAAGTCCTGAACGTTTCAATTAACCATGACATAAGGCAGAGTGTGTGTTAAATTAAAGGTTTATCGAGTGGTTGAATCCAAGCACTCTCTTATAATCGGGATCGCGCTCAAAAACGATCAAACGCAGGCCTCCCGTCTCTTTAATCTAACGCTTCTGCCTCTCTATTGTTCCGAAACACCGCGCGATTGTCCCGCATCGCCGGTCTCACGCTTCGGCACACGCCGGATTTCTCTGCGCACGCGCTTTTTCCCCGACCCGCGCGACTTCACAGACACACCGACCGAATCAATCACATCAATGCCGAACAGACCGCGGTGATAGCGCACAGTCGCGCTGCCTCCCGAACGAGTCGTCGCATACACCCCCGTGGCGACACGGCGATCGATCTCACGCCCGTCGGGCAATCGCAGACGGAGATAATAGTCATTGTGCGAACCCCTATAGACACGCCGGCGGCCCACCTGACGATAATCATTGACCTTCTTCGTCATCTTCGACGCAATTTCAGCCCTGACTGTGACCGGCTCGCCGCCCCCCGCCAGATTCAGACCCATGATTGCTGAAATCGCAGTCGGGACCGCAAGAAGAAAATAAATCGAAATGCGCAGAACGCGCCTGCCGGTCCCACCGGCATTCTCATCCGCAATCCTCCTCAGAAAAAGCGGAAAAATCATAGCCGCCAGTCCGAATCCAATCGCGCCTATTATCCAGGGATTGACAAGCGCTCCGCCTAACAGAACGATAGCAAGCCCCCACAGAACCATGGCGCATAGGACAATCCCTATCGTCGTCATGGTCTGTCGGGCTGATTTTTTGTTTTGTTTCATTGTCTGAAAGACAGGTTTAGAGAGGGTTTGAATTTAAATCAAATTAAGGCTGAGAGGATTTTTTGAGCGAATTCCGCGAGTTGAAGAAGGAGCATAGCGGGCTATGCGACTGATGAGACTTGGCGGAATTCGCCAAAAAAGACCTCAGGATTATTTTGAAGGTTCTGCCGTTCATGCGTATTACTGTTAACGCGGTTTAAATTCAAACACTCTCTTAGTTGTCACTCAACAGTGTAGCCATCCTTCTTCGCACGTTCTTCCATCTTCTTGATGCGCGCATCAAGATCCGGATGCGACGAGAACAGCTGATTCAGTTTGCTCGTCTTGCCGGCCTCACCCTGAATCGATTTCAGCTTCTTGAATGACTTTGCCATCGCGGCAGGATTCTTGCCGTGCGACTTCAGGAACTCATAGCCATATTCATCCGCCTGATTCTCCTGCTTCTTCGAATAGGTAGCGGAAGCGAGCGACTCGCCGAGAGCACCAAGCTGCGAATCCGTCAGAGCAGCAACCTTATTGGAAGTCGAGCCGACAGCATCTTTAAGAGCCGACGTCAGAAGTGCCTGCTTGAAGGCCTTTTTCGAATCGCGGTGCGCAACGTGACCGACCTCATGACCGATTACACCAAGAAGCTCATCGTCATCCATGATGTCCATCAGTGCCGCGAACACACGCACACTGCCGTCTGCACATGCGAATGCATTGACATCAATAACATTGTAGACCTTGAAATTCAAAGGAATTCCATCGACGGAAGTCAGACCCGACGTCAGATTGGCCAGACGCTTGGCATAGGGATCACTGTCGGGAAGAACCGGATTGTTCTTATCCATCCAGTCGATATACTCTTTGACATAGGCGCTCATCTGGTCGTCTGTAAGCGTCGCTGCCTCAACGGCCTTGCCAAGACCTTTGGCTGCTTTTGAAAGATTGAACTGCGCAGATGCTGATGCAGGTGCGATCAAACCGCCGGCCACAAGTGCGACCGAAAGAATCAATTTTTTAAACATAGCTTATTTTTTTATTGATTGGTGATAATCTGCTAATCCGTAATGGCGGAATCCTCTTCCGACGGCTCTCCTGCCGACCGCTTCGGAAACCGCTTTTCTGAAACATTCCTAATAACGGACCTCACATCCGTTTTAGTATGTCATCCCGCTTTTATTCCGGAAAATCCCATGAAAGCCATCGCGAGCAGTCCGGCGCACACAAGCGCGATCGGAGCCCCACGCATCGGACGCGGCACATCCGTCAGATCAAGCTGCTCACGGATGCCGGCAAACAGGACAAGCGCAAGACCGAAACCGCCTGCCGACGCAAGCGCATAGACCAGCGACGTGACAAGACCCATATCCTTCTGGACAACCGTAATCGCAACCCCGAGAACGGCGCAGTTTGTCGTGATCAGCGGAAGAAAGACCCCAAGAGCCTGATACAGCGACGGAACGCTCTTCTTCATGACGATCTCAAGCGTCTGCACAAGAGCCGCGATCACAAGAATAAACACAATCGTCTGGAGATAATCCATCCCGAACGGCACTAACAGATAGCGCTGAAGAACCCACGTGACAAGTGTCGCGATCACCATGACAAACGCCACAGCCGCACCCATGCCGGTCGCCGACGAAAGTTTTTTCGACACTCCCAGAAACGGACAGATCCCGAGAAACTGGGCAAAGACAATATTATTGACAAAAACTGCCCCTATGCCAATTGCCAGAGACGCGATCGTTTCTTTCACTGAT
>JAIDJZ010000268.1 GCA_029051965.1 Paramuribaculum sp.
TGCCGGCGGCGCAGCCGTGATTTCCGGTTCGGGTTCGGTTTCTTGCCGTGGCTGGGGTGCTGGAGGTGCAGGGGGCATAGGCGGTGTGGAAACGGGTTGCCGGGTCACGGGTTGCGGAGTCACGGGTTGCGGAGTCGCAGCGTTTTCGGTCGGACGGGGTTCCGGTATGGGCTGAGGCTTCGGCTCGTTTTCAATTGTTTTCGGCTCTTTTGCAACGGGAGCGGGTGTGACATTCTTGGGAGCGTCGGCTTCCGGGAGCGGTTCGGGAGCAGGGGCTGGTTCGGGAGCCGGTTTCGTTGCCGGCGCGGAATTTGGGCTAGTGTCAGGCGAGTAATAGGAGAGCATGCTGCCTGTCGAGACGGAGTTGCCGGATAGGGCGGCAATGAATTCGTCGGCTGAAGAGAATCGGTTTGCTGGTCTCGGATCAAGTGCTTTGTCAATGATGTCGGCGGTTTCGTCGCTGACTTCCGGCGGATATTCAAGTCCTCTTTCACAAATTATTCTGACATCCGGCGGGTTCTGTCCGGTTATAAGCCGATAGTAGATCGCGCCAAGAGAATAGAGGTCATGGGTTGGATTGTTGCGTCCGGTTGTTCCGTAGCGTTGGTGTGCGGCATAAGGATTGTTGGCGCCATTGTCGCAGATGAGCGGTATCGGGAGGGAGAATTCCGTGATGACGGGCTGTCCGGCAACGTCGATATAGACTGATTCGGGAGAGAGTGAGAGAACGGGATAGCCGAGCCGGTGGAGTATATTGACTGAGTTGGCGAGCGCGGCGATGATTCTGCGTGCGGTTGTTTCGTCGGTCTGTCCGGGGAACTGTATGCCGAGAGGAGTGCCGCTGATGTCACCGGTTATGAGGCAGGTGTCGTCGCCCTCGGTGAACGCATCGATCAGTCTGACAAAAACAGATTCGGGAGCAGCGGCGTAGGCTCTGGCTTTTTCAAGAAATATGTCGGAGTAGCCTGAGAGGTTGTCGAGAAGCCTGTGGATGATTATTTTTTCGTTTGACGCGGCATTGTGACCGAGATATATCTCGACAGACTCCGACGAACGGAGGAGATTGTCGACAATGTAAGCGCCAGACTGTAGGGGAGTGCCTTGTGAGAATTTCATGACTCGTGATTTTTAGGGACTTGAAAGAATATGTGGCTGTTGTGTTTGTTCTGTTCAGATGGATATCCGGTTGTCAGACCAGAGGGACAACTCCGATTCCGGGACGATCGGGAAGAGTGATCTTCCCGTCAGTTATTTTCAGACCGTCAAAGCAGTCGTTGGAAATCAGAAGGTTTCCGTCGAGATCGGCAAAGTCGGCCATCGGGGCGAGTTGAGCTGCGGCTGTGACAGCGCATGATGTCTCAGTCATGCAGCCGAGCATTACCTTCAGCCCCATCGCGCGGGCAAGTGTTGCCATCTGGTAGGCTTCGTGCATTCCGGTGCTTTTCATCAGTTTGATGTTGATTCCGGAATAGGCCTGGGCGGCGCGACCGACGTCGGATATGCGTCGGATGAATTCGTCGGCAATGATTGGGATTGGAGAGTGCTGGGTGAGCCAGGCCGTGTCGTCGATTGCCGATACGTCGAATGGCTGTTCGACAAAAACACATCCGAGCTCCTTGAGCCAGTGGCACATTTCAAGAGCTTTGCCCCTGTCGGTCCAGCCCTGATTGACATCGACACAGATCGGGACGTCGGTCATCGACCGGATTATTTCTACGGTTTCCCGGTCGTTGTCGAGACCCATTTTGACTTTCAGGACTCTGTAGGGGCTCGCTTCTTCGACTTTGCGCCTTACGATTTCGGGTGAATCTATGCCGATGGTGAAAGATGTGTTCGGGCAGTTGTCGGGATTCAGTCCCCAGATTTTGTGCCAGGGCTGGTTCATGATTTTACCGGTCAGATCGTGGAGGGCAATGTCGACGGCTGCTTTGGCGGCGCGGTTGTCGGGCGCGACGGATTCCATGTAGTCATGGATGTCCTCGATCCGGAATGGATCTGAAAACTGACTGAGGTCGAGTTTCGACAGAAACGAGCAGACCGATTCGACCGATTCGCCGAGATAGGGTGGCATCGAGGCTTCGCCATAGCCGGTAATGCCGTCGAGAGTAAGTGTCACCAGAACGTCAGGCGTCGTCGTGCGCTGATAGCGGGCGAGATTGAATGCGTGGCGCAGCTGCAGTTCATAAGGCCGGAAATTCAGATTAAGACGTCCGGGCCTGAGGGTGGGTTTTGGCGAGGAGACCGCTGCGGAGATAGCTTTTGACGGAAAGATTGTCAGAGCAGCGGTGGCTAAGGCGGCTGATTTAAGAAATGTGCGTCGGTTCATCGGGTCGGAGGTGTGTAGAGGTTATTTTAAAGCGGCGAGCTGTTCGGGGCATCCGACGAGCCAGATCGTGTCGTCGGGCGCAAACAGGGTGTCGGCATCTGGCGTGAGATATTCTCCATTGCGCATGATGCTGACAAGGAGTGCTTTGTGGCGGGTTGACAGCTGGGACTCTCCGACGGTTTTCCCGACAAGCGGGGAGCTTTCTGACAGATGGATCGAAGTCATTCTGAAGTCAGAGGGGGAGAGGGAGTCGTCGGTGTTGTCTTCGGGAGCTTCGATTATGGGAATGAGAGTCTGGATCTCGTCGTCGGTTCCTATGACTCCGAGCACGTCACCAGGGAAGAGTCGTGTCGAACCGTCGGGGACCGGAAGCAGCCGTCCGCCCCGCTGGATCGATGCGATGTTGACGCCGTAGCGTGTGCGCAATTCGGAGTCGGCGAGACGCCTGCCGACGACGGGACATGCGTGGGTGACGGTCATGAACGCGAGGTGGAGATCGGCTATGACATTGTTGTTTTTTCCGGAGCGTCGAAGTTCACGTTCGTTGAGGTTGTTGAGAAATTTCTCTTCGATCGATCTCATCCGGCGGCGGACACTTTTCGAGACCATGAAGATCAGGAGCAGGAAGATGGCGAGTCCTGTCGAAGCGGCCACACTCCAGGAGTAGAAGAGCTTAAGCATGTAGACCACCAGCCCGAGCGAAATCATGAGTCTCGCGAATGTCATGATTATCAGCGGGAGGTCGAAGCGGGCGTTGGCAGCAATGAGACGCTGCCGCTCGGTTTTTTTCGACGCCGGATAGGAGAGGGCGATCAGGAACGGAGCCATCAGGAAGAAGGTCAGGAGCACACACAGCAGACGTCCCCAGTCGGGGAATATCTTGTTCAGAATCGGGAAAACCCATCCGCGCGACACGAGGGTGATGGCAATAAGGACAGATGAGTAGAGAAGTATGCGCCAGACGTAGCGGGAGAGCACTGACCGCCATAGCTGTCCTGTCTCGCTTTCGCCGGTCGCGCTGTCGGAATAGCGGTCGATGAGGAAATGGAGCTTTGCCGGAAGGTGGCGGGCTACGAGGCGGTAGGCCGGATCGGCCATTCGTATGAAGTAGGGTGTTGTGAATGTTGTCAGCACCGAAACAGCCACGACAATGGGATAGATCGACGGGTCAAGCACTCCGAGCTGTAGGCCGAGAGTGGCGATGATGAATGCGAACTCGCCGATCTGAGTCAGTGAGAATCCCGACTGGATCGCGACTTTGAGCGTCTGTCCGGTGGCGAGCATTCCTGTCGTGCCGAAAATGATCATTCCGACGACCACAACGGCCGAGAGAATCAGTATCGGTGCCCAGTACTGGCTGATGACTTGCGGGTTGACCATCATTCCGACCGAGATGAAAAAGATCGATCCGAAGAGGTCCTTGACGGGGGCGGTGACATGTTCGATTTTTTCGGCGAAGCTTGTTCCGGCCAGAATAGATCCCATGACGAAAGCTCCCAGCGCGAGCGAGAATCCGCAGTAGACGGAGAAGACGGCCATGCCCAGACATAGCCCCATCGAGACGATCAGAAGAGTTTCGGAGTTGAGAAACCGTCGGTTGCGGTTGAGCAGCGACGGGAGAATGAACACGCCGACAGCAAACCAGATGACGAGGAAGAATATGAGTTTCGTTATGTTCAGAAGCATTTCGCCTCCGGCGACGGAGTTGTTGACCGCAATCGAGGAGAGGACGACCATCATCACGACGGCAAAAAGGTCTTCGACGATGAGCACCGCGAAGACGAGCGAGGCGAATTTTTTGTGGGTCAGGCGGAGGTCGTTGAAGGCTTTGATGATAATCGTTGTCGATGACATCGAGAGCATTCCTCCGAGAAAGAGACTGTTGATGTTGGTGAATCCGAGCGCGTGGCCTATCGCAAATCCGGAAATCATCATTCCGAACATTATTATCAGCGCGGTGACAACGGCCGACCCTCCGGCATTGAGCAGTTTCTTGAAGCTGAATTCAAGTCCGAGCGAGAAGAGGAGTATGACGATGCCCATCTGGGCCCAGAATTCGATGTTTTCTTCAGTTGTGACGGATGGGAGATAGGTGAAGTTGGGG
>JAIDJZ010000269.1 GCA_029051965.1 Paramuribaculum sp.
TCTCCTTCCCTCCGCACCGGAATCGGCTAAAAAATAAGCTCGCATATTGTATAAATTAAATTTGAACACTTACTTAGCATTATATTTGCAAACAATAACCAATTTCTTATTCTTATGGATCTGGAACAATTGAGAGACTACGCGCTGTCGCTTCCGCTGGTGACGGAGGATTCGGCTTTCGGGCCGGACCACATTCTTTTTCGGGTCGGAGAGCGGATTTTCATGTGCATCTCGCTTGACCGCAAGGATTTTTTCACGGTCAAATGTGATGCGGCCCTTGCTGTCGATCTGCGTGAGCGCCATCCTGAGATTGAAGGGGCGTGGCACTGGAATAAGAAATACTGGAATCAGGTGAGGGTCGACGGGGAGCTCAGCGACGATTTTCAGAAGAAACTCATCCGCCACAGCTATGGGGAGGTTGTCGGGAAGCTCAAACGCCGGTTTGTCGCCGAGCATCCGGAGGTGCTGTCGGTAGGGGTCGCAGCGGAAGAGCTTTAGAGCCGGTTCCCCAATATTTGTTAATGCTGGGGCGGTCAAGCGTTAATAAATATTGGGGAACCGGCTCTCAGTGAAGCATCAGAGAGATGTGGGTCCGTGCCGAGGGGAATCCGATCATCGATCCGATCTGAGGCGAGCTGAAGAGGATGCGTGTGAAGACCGAGATGTCGACATCGAAATCGAGCCTGCCGTCGTAGGAGTCGTCGATCGTGGCGCAGCCGCGTTCGATGAGGTAGGTGTGGTTGTTGGATTCGAGCAAGGGGTCGTGGATCCGGATTGCGCATTTCCATCCGGGATTGTCTTTGGCGAGAGTGGCGAGGGCTGTTGCGGCGTTGACGATGCGTCCCATACCCCGCGAATGGAGGTGGCGTGAGGTGTTGTCGTCGGCGGGCGCGAGAAGTGTCATCTGCCGGTCGGGATAGTGGCGGCGCAGTGCCTGCATGGCTCCGGTCCGGGCGTCGGAGTCGATTCCGAGAAGCTCGTTGACCTGAACGAAGTCTCCGCGGTCGAATGCCCAGGCCATTGCTGCGATCGGGGCGTCGTCGCGTCCGACGACCACGAATGTGCCGCCTTTGCGGAAGCTCAGGTCGTCGATGATGTTGAGGAAGTCGCGGCGTGAATGCAGCACTCCGCCCGGGTTCTGCTGCTCGAAACTGCTGAACGCCTCGAACACTTCGGGAGCGTAGGGATCGGTGAGTTCGAAATAGTCCTTTTCGGTCGCGAAGGGGTGGAAGGATGTGTAGCACTGCCGGTCGGCGAGGTAGACATTGGAGAATCCGAATCTTTCGAAGAAGAAATAGAGCCAGTCGTGGGCGGGAATGAGTGCTGCCATCATGTTTCCTTTTCTTAGGGCGCGGTCAAGGGCGCGCAGCATCAGTCTGGACATATAGCCACGGCCACGGGATCTGCGTGCGGTGGTTGCTCCGCAGATGTAGCTCAGCCCGACTGTGTCACCGGCAAATTTCATCCGGAAGTCGCGTGTCTGGAGCGAGCTTGCTATTCGTCCGTCGTTGTTGGTGATTGATAGGGTGTCGTCGTCGGAGTAGACGCGCGAGAAATACATTTCGGCATATTCTTTCGAATCGCCGAAGCATTCAGTCCACAGTCGGATTATTTCATCTTTTTTGCTCATGATTTCAAGAGGTCGTTTGGCCCTAATTCGGTAAGGCTTGGGAATTAGTACGCATTATCAAGATTGCTTAAGTATAACGCCGGCACTCTGCGTGAAGTTTACAATATGTCAATGAACTCTTTGCCGTATTTTAGGTCCGTTCCGGTGAGGGGGCGGGCCTTTGTGCGCATACGGCGGCGCTCAGGAGGGAATGGCG
>JAIDJZ010000027.1 GCA_029051965.1 Paramuribaculum sp.
TTCTGTTGAGCAGAGCCCGATAGAGAAACAGTTCGCCGTTGGTCGGGTCGAGTTCCAGACCGCCAGCAATGTCGGCTGACGCTTCGGGCAGCATGTCGGTCATAAGGTAGCATAGGGCGCGGCTGGAGTAGTTTTCAGCATCGGGGTGCTCTTCGATCAGCGTGGTCAGAATCGGAATCGCTTCAGAGTAGCGGCCGGTGAATGTCAGCAGTGTCGATTCGGCGATGAGCGACTGTTGCTTGCCCGGAAATTCGCGTTTCATGAAATCGATGTCGGCGCCGCTCTGTTCGGTGTCACCGCTCTGGAGGCTGATCATGGCGCGATAGAAGCGAGGCTCGATCAGCGTCGAGTCGAGTTCGATGGCCCTGGAATAGTCTTTGCGGGCTTCGGAAAGGCGTCCCATTGCCGAGAGCACGCGGGCGCGGTTCTGGAGCACTGTGACCGACGCCGGGGCAATCCGGCTGGCTGTAGAGAGGGTTTCGAGTGCGAGCGAATCGCGTCCTGCATAGAAATGCATCATGCCGAGGTTCGACATCAGAAGCACGTTCGATGGATTGGCCGGTTCAAGCCTCATTGCCTCGTTGAGACGCTGTGCGGCCTCGTCCCATTTCATCTCTGAAATTGCTTTATCGGCCTGTTCGACGAGGGAGTAGTATTCTTCTGATGGCTCAATGGCCAATGCTGAAAAGATGGCTGTGGCGACAGCTGCGAATAAAATGATAATGCGTTGCATGGAGACAAATTTACAATCTGTGGCGGATTGAACCAAGAATGATAGGGATTGTTATAGAAATGTAACACTCTTTTAATATTTCCTTAATCCTGAATCACATATGAAGAACAACACAATTTCTTCGATCGCGTTAGGCATTATTATCGTTCTGATGGGTGCATGTAATAATGATGCATGGGATGAGCTCCCGTCGGCAATCTCGCAGTTTGTCTCGGAATATTTTCCGTTCGGTGAGCTGCAGAGCTATACTTCTGAGAAGGGTGTCGAGACAGTCAATATAAAAAACGGGGCTACGCTGGTGTTCAACAGCGATTACGAGTGGACTGACGTCAACGGAAACGGTGAGACTCTGCCTCAGCAGTTTCTTTTCGACAAGCTTCCTCCGAAACTCTATCGCTATCTGGAAGCGATCGAGGCTCAGAACGATGTCTACCGCGTCCGGCGCACATCCGGGCTGATCACCGTGACGCTTCTCGATTCATATCTGACTTACGACCGCCAGAGTGGCGAAATTACTTATCCTGAGGTCGAAGAGAATATCTCACCGAGCTTTTCAGCAGCGGAAAGCTGAGCGAAAGAATGGCATTCTGCTCGATCTCTGCACTGCATTCTGCTGAAAGGGATTCCATCATTGCGTCGCACCATATGAGATCGTAGTGGTTTT
>JAIDJZ010000270.1 GCA_029051965.1 Paramuribaculum sp.
CGAAAATCTTTTATACAATCTGCTGCTTCTTTTCTGCCGCTTCCGGATTGTCGATCAGTCGAATATCTCGATATTCTACTTCCCTCCGCACCGGAATCGGCTAAAAAAATAAGCTCGCATATTGTATAAATTAAATTTGAGCACTTACTTATCAGGAAGGGATTTTCTGAAAAATACCCACAAAAATAGCGAAAAAATTCGTACCTTTGATTTGATGAACCATTTATTTTCCCCACGAAAGGGAAGGCAAGGCTCAGCAGCGTCAGAGATGGCGCAGTAAACCATTACTCACCAGTTAAAAGAACTTGAAATGAAAATTGGAAATTATAATATGCTCAGGGTGTCGCGAACTTCTGACTATGGAATCTATCTTGTGGATGAAGCCGGTCATGAGGTGCTGCTTCCGTCGCGCTATGTGACGGAAGAGATGAAGGAAGGGTCGGATGTCGAGGTGTTCGTCTATAATGACTCTGAGGACCGGCCTGTGGCGACGACCGAGCGCCCGGTCGCAACGGTGGGGGAGTTTGCTTTCCTTTCTGTGAAGGCAGTGAACCGGATCGGTGCGTTTCTCGACTGGGGGCTTATGAAGGATCTGCTCGTGCCGTACAATCAGCAGCAGGACAAGATGACTCCGGGAAGGGCCTATCCGGTCTATATCTATCTTGACGATGCTTCGAAACGTATTGTGGCGAGTGCCAGGATCGGACGTTTTCTCGGGAATCTCTATCCGGATCTGAAGCGAGGACAGAAGGTTGATGTGCTGATTTATAAGCGCACTCCGATCGGTTATGCATGTATCGTCGACAATGCATTCAAGGGGATGCTCTACAGCAATGAGCTGTTTAGACCGGTAGAGATCGGCAACCGTCTTGAGGCATTTGTCAAGGGAGTGCGGGAAGACGGCAAGATTGATCTGACGCTCGGCGGAGATGCAGCCAGCCGTTCGGCATCGCTTGCTGAAAAAATCGAGGCATATATGCGCCGCTGCGGAGGCAGTCTTGATCTTGGCGACCATTCTTCGCCAGAGGTCATCAGGTTTAGGTTTCAGTGCAGCAAGAAAGATTTTAAAAAGGCTCTCGGTCTGCTGCTGAAAGAGGGTAAAATCGCCAAAGATGCGGATGGTTATGCACTTTTAACGCCTTAAATGCGCAATATATGAAAAAAAATTATCATCTTTGCAATCCAATTTTATGCGAAATGGAATTTACCGCGAATCAGATTGCAGCTATTGCCAACGGAACAGTAGAAGGCGACGGCGAGGTCAAATTAAACACAATAGCCAAAATAGAAGAAGGACGCCCGGGCGCGATTTCATTTTTGGCAAATCCGAAATACTTACAGTATATTTA
>JAIDJZ010000271.1 GCA_029051965.1 Paramuribaculum sp.
ATTATGAATCGCAGGGGACAAAGACCGAACGAAAGGCGATAATCGACAAAGTGAAAAGCGCGATCGAATCAGTGCGCTCTGACTCTTTTCAGGAAATGGAGCAAGTCGTCAATGACTGCCGCGGCAACCTTCTCATAAAAGTCCGATCCGTCTGGCCCGACATCCGCACAGACGACTATCTCCTGCTCGTCTATCTGGCAAGCGGACTTTCAACACGAACGATAAGCCTGCTTCTCGACCAGACCGTCGAAGTTGTCTACAAACGAAAATCAAGACTGAAAAACCGACTGAAAAAACATGTCGGACCGGTCTGCCAGGAGATCATGACCATTTTCTGAGGCCCGTTTTCCTACCGGTCAGACTTTTTCAGACATCCACACCCTACAACATTATCCTACAACATATTACAAACACACCGGTCAGATTCTTTTTTTGGAGCGGCAGGGGGATTATGAGTAATTTAGCGTCAAAAAAATCCACGCCTGATGAACTCTAAAACATCCATCGCAATCCTATTGGCAACGCTC
Organism: Paramuribaculum sp.; assembly: GCA_029051965.1. Classification (GTDB taxonomy): domain Bacteria; phylum Bacteroidota; class Bacteroidia; order Bacteroidales; family Muribaculaceae; genus Paramuribaculum. Next base: position 528 of record JAIDJZ010000271.1, read on the forward strand.
GTTGCCGCTACTGCGCAGGCTAAAAATGAAGAGCCGGCCGACAGCCTGACTGACGAACTCCAGGAAGTCATCGTGACGGCAAAGCAGCCTGCCACAAAACTTGTCGGCTCAACTCTCGTTTCAACCATTCCCGGTTCACCGCTTGCCGACCTCGGCAACGCCCTCGATGTGCTCGCGCAGCTGCCGATGATAAAGGTCGAGGACAATGTCGTCAGCGTCATCGGCAGAAACAACATCGAGATCTTCATCGACGGCCGGCCTATGCGCGACATTCAGGAACTCGAACGGATTCTCTCATCCAATCTCAAAAAAGTAGAATTACTGATGGCTCCCGGCGCAATGTATGAAAGCACCACGGGAGCTGTCATCCGGATCTCGACACGCCGCTCATTCATCGAGGGGCTGTCGCTCACAGACCGGACTCACCTGCAGCGCCGCCGCAAATGGTCGGCCAGCGAAATGCTCGACATAAGCTACCGCACCGGACACTGGGAACTGTTTCTCAACGGATTGGCCGCACGCAACAACTCCCTCTCAAAAGGGTCGACCGTCAACACTCTGATCCACGACGGAAAAGAAACCGTTGTCGGCGGCACTCAGCACAACACCTATCCCGCGACAACAGGCACTCTCCGGACCGGCCTCAGCTATTCCGGAGGGCCTCAGTCGTTCGGCCTCAGCTATCGCTACAATCCCGAACGGGGCGACTTCCGCAATTCCGGATCGGAATGGCTCAACGACAACCCGCCCGTCAGACGCCGGATCGACAACATGATCCGGGCACACAACCATCTCGCCTCGCTCTACTACGAAAACACCTTTGCTGAAAAAATCCGGCTGCACTTCGACGGCGACTTCCGGCATTCTGTCTCCGACGAAGACGTGGCCACATCCTACACCGACTCTGACAATCCCGACGTCAACTCGTCAGCCCGACGCAAATCGACTCTCTGGGCAGGCAAGCTTTATCTGAACTTCCCACTCTGGCAAGGCGACTTCACCGTCGGCACTCAGGACAGCCACACACGAACATCGCTCGACTACAGGATGCAAAACCAGTCGGTCGGCCAGTACATCCCCTCTTCCCTGACCGATGCGCGACAGACATCGGCCGCACTGTTCGCCTCCTGGTCGCGGGTGTTCGGCAAGTTTTCACTATCCGCCGGAGCTAGATACGAATATGTCGACTATGATTTCAGCGTCGACGGAAAACACGACAATGAGATCAGCCGCCGCGACAACCTGCTGACTCCCGACCTGTCGCTCAGCTACTCATTCAACGAATCCTCGCAGATCAGCCTCAGCTATAAAATGGCAACCGTCAGACCGCCCTACTCCCGTCTGACAGGTTCGCTTAACTATGTCGGACTCCACGAAATCGAAGGCGGCAACCCCGCCTTGCGCGACGAACGGATGCACGACCTCCAGTTTTTCGGCATGTTGAACGGCTTTATGCTTCAGGCCGATTTCATGCGCAGTCTCGACTCCTATGCCTTTGTCAAGCAGATCCATCCCGCAACAGACCTCCAGATCCTGATGCATCCGGTCAACATCGACGTTTCCGCCATGAGCCTCTATCTGGTCTGGAGCCGACCTGTCGGCCACTGGACTCCCGACGTAACACTCGGTGCCTACCGACAGTGGCTGCGTATCGGCCGGCAGGACTACAACAAACCGATCATCTCATACTATTTCAACAACACTCTGGCCCTCCCTCACGGATGGACTCTGACAGCCAACATCAGCGGAAACTCCGGTGGCGACATGCACACCAACCGCTTCTCCACCGCATGGTTCACGATGGACGCCTCCGTCGGAAAGTCATTGCTCGACAAGGCGCTCACTCTACGCCTGTCGGCAACCGACATCTTCAACACTGCCGACAACAGCTGGACAATGAACACCTACGGCATCTTCGTCGATAAACATCAGAGCCACGACAACCGGGGCATCTCGCTCAGCATCACCTATAACTTCCAGCCACGCAAAACAACCTACAAAGGATCTTCCGCCGCCGAAAGCGAACTCAAACGACTCTGACTGTCCATTGTGGAAAGCGATTTTTCCACTATCTTTGCGGCTGTATGAATCAGCGACGCATCATAACGACTGCAATCTACGACTCGCCCGTCGGCCCTCTGCTCCTCGGCGAATTCGACGGACGGCTCTGCCTCTGCGACTGGACCGAAGCTCCACGCCACGCCAGGCTTCTCACCCGGCTTGAGGACAGTCTGGGAGCGACAGCCGTCGGCGGCGTCTCCGCCTGTCTGGAAAACGCCCGCGGCCAGCTTGACGAATATTTTGCCGGGCAGCGGCAAAGCTTTTCCATCCCCCTCAGCCTAAACGGAACTGATTTTCAGAAACAAGTCTGGTCTGCACTATCAGCCATCCCCTGCGGCGCCACAGAATCCTATCTTGGAATTGCAAGGCTAATGCAGAAGTCTTCGGCCGTCAGAGCCGTTGCCGGCGCTATCGGAAGCAACCCCCTCTCGATTATAATCCCCTGCCACCGCGTCATAGCTGCCGACGGCTCTCTGACCGGCTACCGTGGCGGACTCGAAGCCAAACGGTTTCTGCTGAATCTCGAAAACCCAAACCTCTAATGATCTGCCTCATTGCTGAATCGAAAACAATGCGCGCCGACCTCGGAAAAGTCGACCCCGGGGCCGTCGGCCACCACATGCCGGTGTTTGAAACAAAAGCCGCCGAAATCATGGCCCGCATGCGCGACATGCCGGCCTCAGCCATCGCCGAAGCTGTCAGAATCAGTCAGGCTCTTGCCGCACGCTCCCGCTCAATGATCTATGACTTCCCCGACAAATCATCCGGTCTGAGAGCGATCGAAGCTTTCACTGGAGTCGTATTCAAGGCTCTGGACTTCACGACACTCCCTACGGAAGCAAAGGAAAAAGCCGGCAGCATGGTCCGGATCATTTCGTCGCTCTACGGATGGCTGCGGCCCGACGACATCATAAAACCCTATCGGCTCGACTTCACCTCACGCGTAGCCCCCGGCGGCGGACCGCTGACCGCCTTCTGGCGCAACGAACTGACCGACTGCCTGCTGACCGAGCTGAAAGAATCCGGATCATCAACAGTCATCGACCTGATGCCCGCCGACGCCGCAAAATGCTTCGACTGGAAACGCATTGCATCATGCGCCGACATCTACAGGATCGACTTCCGCGAGATCACCGAAGGCACATCGACCCGTACCCCCCGCTCCAACCGCCTCAAACAACTCCGCGGACTGCTCCTGCGGGAAATCCTGGCAGGCCGGATCGACTCGCCCGAAACCCTCAGCAACCTAAGCTCCGACACATTCCTTCCGGTCGGCGACGCCCCCGAAGGACTCATCCGCTTCCTCGTCTGAGAAACTTTCGAGTCAGCCCATAAAGTAGTTTTTTTGTCCTGTCAGGCCAGAGTCGGGAGTTTTTATGGGTGAGTCAACCCTGTTTGTAGATTTTTTTCGCGAATTTTGCATTCCCCAAGCGGCCATCGGAAATGAATATAAAATACAACAAAGCGGTCAATACGGT
>JAIDJZ010000272.1 GCA_029051965.1 Paramuribaculum sp.
TTTTGATTTCGTCGGGGTGGTAGATTGCCTGGTCGACCCAGTCCCAGATGCAACCTCCGATGGTGCGGTTGCTCTCTTCGATATATACCCAGTAGTCCGAGATGTTGCCGATCGCCTGTCCCATAGCGTGGGCGTACTCGCAGATGAAGTGGGGTCGGCTGTCGGCCTGCAGGTCCATGCCCGATACCTGAGTCATGCTCGGATACATTACAGATGTCATGTCGGTATAGGTCCATGTTCCCTGTCCTTCATAGTGGATCAGGCGGCTGTCGAGTGCGCGAACGGCGTCGTAGCAGTCCCGGAAGTTGATTCCGCATGCGCTTTCGTTGCCGAGCGACCAGAAGATGACCGATGGGTGGTTGCGGTCGCGGAGCACCATGCGCTCTTCGCGGTCGACAAAGGCGTCTTTCCAGGAGGTGTTGTTGCTCAGGCTTGTCAGTGCGTGGCATTCCAGATCGGCCTCATCCATGACGTAGATGCCGAAGTGGTCGAGCATGGCATACATTTTAGCCGCGTTGGGGTAGTGGCTTGTGCGCAGGGTGTTGATGTTGTTCTGTTTGAACATCGTGACATCCTTGAGCATTGTCTCCATGTCGAGAGCGCGTCCGAGCAGCGGATGGGTGTCGTGGCGGTTGGTTCCCTTGAAGAATACTTTTTTGCCGTTGATGTGGACGAATTTTCCGACCTGTTCGATGTGGCGGAATCCGTATTTGGTGCTGAATGCTTCGGTCTCTTTTCCGTTGCTGTCCTTGAGTGAGACGACGACCGAATAGAGGTTGGGCGTTTCGGCGGTCCACAGGTCGAGGCCGGAGAGCGATGCGGTGAATGTCAGTTTCTTTTCTTCGCCGCTTCCGATGGCGGAGATGGACTGAGAGGGGAATTGGTGAGCGGTCGAACCGTCTGGGGCGATGAGGCGCACTTCGGCCGAAACGCTGCTCGAGGCAGAGGATCGGTTGGCGATGTCGAGCTCTACTTTCATCGTGCCCGACCGGTAGCCGGCGGCTTCGGAGAGCTCGGATGTGATGTAGTGGTCGCGTACGAATGTGTTCGGAACGGCAGTCAGCGTGACGTCGCGGTAGATGCCGCTCATGCGGAACATGTCCTGATCTTCGAGATAGGATCCGTCGCACCAGCGGAATACCTGCACGGCAAGGGTGTTTGATCCGGAGCGCGCCTGTTCGGAGATGTCGAATTCGTGGTCGGTGTTGGCGGCCTGAGTGTAGCCGACGAACTGTCCGTTGACCCAGACGTAGGCAGCGGAATATATGCCTCCGAAGTTCAGCAGGAGGCGATGGTTGTCCCATGAGTCAGGGACGTCGAAAGTTGTCACGTATGATCCGACGGGGTTGACTCCATAGTCGGAGTAGGAGTAGTGGCGGCGTATATACGGAGGGTTGGTTGCGAACGGGTAGGCGACGTTGACATAGAGCGGCATGTCATAGCCGTGCATTTCCCAGTTTGACGGAACGGTCAGGTCGTCCCAGTCGCTGACGTCGTATCCTTCTTTGTAGAAGTCTGTAGGGCGTTGCGATGGCTGGCTGACAAGGTTGAATTTCCATGTTCCGTTAAGCAGTTTGACTCTTGAAGAGTTGGGTGTGACCCAGGGGGTCGCGAAAAAATCTTTGTCGGCATTGAGTTCATTAATGTCGGCGTAAGGCACTTTCGTGGCGTGGGCTGTTTCTTTGTTGACAGCGAAAACCGTCTGGTCTTCCCAGTAGTCGTCCCATGTTGTCTGGGCAGCAGACGAAAGGAGCGGAAGTGCCGCTGTGAGCAACGACATGCATAAATGCGTCGGTTTAATCATGGCTTTACTCAGTTCAGTAAGGTGTTAATAATGATTGGATATTCTTATTTGGCAAAGCTACGAAATAATATTGTAAAAAACATGGATAAGCTGTTTTTTCTGCTGCGGAGTGTCTGAAAAGTCCGGCGCGAGGTCATGCGGAGGGCTATTTTTGGAGTAGGAGCGTGTGTTGATAAAAAAACGATGGAAAAACGGGCGGTTGTTTGGTTAAGTGGTGGAAAATCACTAACTTTGCAGTCCGATTATATCCAATAATAGAATCGACCGGCGCCAAAAGGATGCTTCTTGGCCGGGCATCGTTGCGGCAATGGTATTTTTAATTAATTAATAATTAATCAGTTAAAAGTGGATACTTTAAGCTACAAAACCGTAACCCCCAGCGCGAAAAGCGTTGAACAGGAGTGGCTCCTTATCGACGCCACCGACCAGCATCTCGGTCGTCTTTGCTCTAAAGTTGCGAAGATTCTTCGCGGCAAGAACAAGCCGAGCTATTCGCCTAACCTTGAAATGGGCGACAATGTCATTATCATCAATGCCGAAAAATGCGTTCTCACCGGCAAAAAGATGACAGACCGTGAATATCTGAGCTACACCGGCTATCCCGGCGGACAGCGCGTTGCAACTCCCGAAGTGCTGATGAAGAAATCCTTCAACAAGCATCTTAAGGCAGGCTACAACCCCCTCTACATCAAAGTTATGAAGGGTATGCTTCCCAAGAACCGTCTTGGCCGTCGTCTGATCGAGAACATGCACGTGTACAATGGTCCGAACCATCCTCACGAAGCTCAGAATCCTAAAGTAATTGACATCAACAAGGTAAAATAATCTGAAGTATGGAAAAAGTTAATGCAGTTGGCCGCCGTAAGGCCGCCGTGGCACGCGTGATTGTCGGCGAAGGCAATGGTACAATCATCATCAACAAGCGTCCTCTGGAAGTTTACTTCCCCTCTTCGATACTTCAGTATATCGTTAAGCAGCCTCTGAGCGCTCTTGACTGTGCTGAAAAATATGACATCAAGGTCAATCTCGACGGCGGTGGCTACAAAGGTCAGGCAGAAGCACTCCGTCTGGCAATCGCCCGCGCCCTCGTCAAGATCAACGCAGACGACAAGGCTGTACTCCGCGCACATGGCTTCATGACCCGTGACCCCCGTGCGGTTGAACGTAAGAAACCCGGTCAGCCGAAAGCACGCAAGCGCTTCCAGTTCTCAAAGCGTTAATCGCATCCTGTATTTCTGTCAGCGCGGCCTGAAGCCAATCGAAGCGATGGCGGCATGACAATCAAGTGTTTAGTATCTAAATCCGGCGGATGGACACGTTCCCTACCGCTTGATTGTAAACCGAAAGAACGTAAACAAACAACATTACAATGTCAACTCCTACATTTGACCAGTTACTCGAAGCAGGTTGCCATTTCGGTCACCTTAAAAGAAAATGGAATCCTGCCATGGCTCCTTACATCTTCATGGAGCGCAACGGTATCCACATTATCGATCTCTATAAGACTGCCGCAAAGCTCGACGAAGCGGCAGCCGCACTGAAGAGCATCGCCAAATCCGGCAAGAAAGTGCTTTTCGTTGCAACTAAAAAACAGGCCAAACAAGTTATCGCCGACAAGGCTCAGAGCGTTAACATGCCTTATGTTATCGAACGCTGGCCGGGCGGTATGCTTACCAACTTCCCCACAATCCGCAAGGCTGTGAAGAAGATGTCGGCAATCGACAAAATGTCGAAAGACGGCACATTCGACAACCTTTCGAAGCGTGAAAAACTTCAGATCAAGCGTCAGCGCGACAAACTCGAAAAGACACTCGGCTCTATCGCCGACCTGAACCGTCTTCCTTCGGCTCTGTTCGTTGTCGACGTGATGAAGGAACATATCGCAGTCGCTGAGGCAAACCGTCTCGGTATCCCCGTGTTCGGCATCGTCGACACTAACTCAGATCCCAACAATGTTGACTTCGTGATCCCTGCAAACGACGACGCATCCAAGTCGATCGAGCTCATCCTCGACACTGTCTGCGCCGCAATGAACGAAGGTCTCGAAGAACGCAAAGTCGAGAAGGTAGACAACAAGGATGCTGAAGGCGAAGCAGCTCCCCGTCGCGAACGCCGTCGCGTGAGCCGCAAGGAAAATGCCGAAGCTGCAGAAGCTCCCGCTGCTGAAGCCCCCGCTGCTGAATAAAATCAGCGAGCACCTTATTTAATTAATAAAAGTTACCAACCACCACTATCATAAGAAAAGATATGGCAGTTACAATGGCAGAAATCACCAAGCTGCGCCACCTTACAAGCGCCGGTTTGATGGACTGCAAAAAAGCTCTCGCCGAAACTGACGGCGACATCGAAGCCGCTGTCGAGATCCTTCGCAAAAAAGGTCAGGCTGTTGCCGC
>JAIDJZ010000273.1 GCA_029051965.1 Paramuribaculum sp.
TCTTAAGACGACCTTAGAGCGCAAGCTGGCGCTGAGGAGGTATCTTTGACATCGACAGCAAGAAAATCCAGGTAGAAGAAGAAGAGTTGCGCACACACGTCCCCGACTTCTGGGAACATCCGAAAGAAGCGCAGCGACAGATGAAAAAAATCAAGGATCTCCAGGCATGGATCGACGGATACGAGGAAGTCGCCACCGCTGTCGACGAACTTGAACTTGCATGGGACTTCGTCAAGGAAGGAGCCATGGAAGAAGAAGAAATCGACGCGATGTATGCCGACGCAATCGACAAAATCGAAAAACTCGAACTGCGCAACATGCTCCGCCGGGAGGAAGACAAACTCGGAGTCGTCCTGAAGATCAACTCAGGAGCCGGCGGAACCGAGAGCCAGGACTGGGCATCTATGCTGATGAGAATGTATCTGCGATGGTGCGAGACCCACGGCTACAAAACCTCGATCGCCAACCTTCTCGAAGGCGACGAAGCCGGAATCAAATCATGCACGATAAACGTCGAAGGCGACTTCGCCTACGGATATCTCAAGAGCGAAAACGGTGTCCACCGACTCGTCCGCGTCTCCCCCTATAACGCCCAGGGAAAACGCATGACCTCTTTCGCGTCCGTCTTCGTCACTCCGCTCGTCGACGACACAATCGAAGTCAGAGTCGATCCGGCACTCCTGTCGTGGGACACATTCCGAAGCGGCGGAGCCGGCGGTCAGAACGTGAACAAAGTCGAATCAGGTGTCCGACTGCGCTATCAGTTCACCGACCCCTACACCGGCGAATTCGAGGAAATCCTCATTGAAAACACCGAGACCCGCGACCAACCGAAAAACAAGGAAAACGCGATGCGTCAGCTCCGATCCATCCTCTATGACAAGGAACTCCAGCACCGTCTGCAGGAGCAGGCCAAGATCGAAGCCGGAAAAATGAAAATCGAATGGGGATCGCAGATCCGATCCTACGTCTTCGACGACCGGCGCGTCAAAGACCACCGCACAGGCCATCAGACCTCCGACGTCGGAGGAGTGATGGACGGCGACCTCGACGGTTTCATAAAAGCCTATCTCATGGAGTTTGCCGGCAACGACGCCGAAGAATAATAAACAGCTCCATCTGAAAGCCGACAGGCGCTGCGTCAAAATTCAAAATTCTGACGCAGCGCCTGATCTTTTTCTGCCGGATGGCGAGGGTGCTGTCAGAATGGTTCAGCCGGTAGAAGCATGAGGGTGAGGGTGAGGGGAGTTGACCGACGTCAATGACCGAACCCGAATCCCTCAGGCGACGACCCGGATGAGCCGTTATGACACACCCTCTCCTTTCCGGCCTATCCTTCAGCGATCAGTAAGCCTCATTATAAAGCGCCTTGATATCCTCGACAGAGGTCGGACGCGGATTGCCACCGGTGCAGACATCATTGAACGCATCGACCGCAAGCACATGCAGATCCTCCTTCGGTATATTGATCTGGGAAAGGCGCGACGGAATGCCGACACTCGCCGCAAGATCACGCACCGCATCACAAGCCGCCTTTATCGCCTCATCCTCACTCATATTGCCCGTGTCGACACCCATAGCCTCCGCAATCGCACGATACTTCGGAGCAGCCGCCGACTTCGAATTGTAGACCATCACATACGGAAGAAGCAACGCATTCGCAAGACCGTGCGGAGTGTCATATCTCGCCCCGAGAGGATGAGCCATCGAATGGACAATTCCGAGTCCGACATTACTGAAACCCATTCCCGCTATATATTGCGCCTCAGCCATAGCCTCGCGCGCCTCCCTGTCACTTCCGTCATCGACAGCCCGCTTCAGATTGCGCGCAATCAGCTCGATCGCCTTGATCTCCATCATGTCCGTCATAGTCCACGCACCGGGAGTGATATAGCTCTCGATCGCATGCGTAAGAGCATCCATCCCCGTAGCGGCCGTCAGCCCCTTAGGCATCGAATACATCAGCTCAGGATCGATCAGAGCAACCGCAGGAATATCATTCGGATCGACACACACCATCTTCTTCTGCTTCGTCTCATCGATAATGACATAATTGATCGTCACCTCGGCAGCAGTGCCCGCCGTGGTCGGAAGAGCAAACGTCGGAACTGCGCGGGAATGCGTATCGGCCACACCCTCCAGCGAGCAAACGTCCGCAAACTCAGGATTATTCACGACAATGCCGATTCCCTTCGCAGTGTCAATGGCCGATCCCCCGCCAAGAGCAACGATGAAATCCGCGCCCGACTTACGGTAAGCCTCGACACCCGCCTGCACATTAGCCACAGTCGGATTAGGCTTCACATCGGAAAACAGCTCGTAAGGCAGTCCCGCACCCTGAAAAACTTCGATCACTTTATCTGCGACTCCGAATTTAATCAGATCCTTGTCCGTCACAAAAAAAGCTTTTTTAAACCCGCGGCGTTTTGCTTCGGTTGCAATCTCGCTGCGGCATCCGGCCCCGAAATAAGAGGTCTCGTTAAGAATCATTCGTTTCATGTCTGAAAAAAATTATGATTAAGGTTAAATATGTCATAGAGCGGCAGAGCAGCCTGTCGGACACACCGACGTCACTCCCGGCAAACAAATATCGCAAATACTTCCGACAATACAAAATCCTCCCGCCCCCACCCCCCCAATTAATTTGAATTCTTTGAATTCTTTGAGAGAGCAATTCATGTACTCAACACCATTAGCCAATACCCCCCGCACCCACAACGCCGCGATTCGCGATTGCAGAAAAGCATGTTTTTTTGTAACTTTGCAGAAATGCGCCTCATGCGCCTAAATATTCTGAAATGACTGAGATTTTGACTGAAGACACCATAGCGGATAATACGGTTGCCCCAGCGGCAAACTACACCGAAGACGACATCGTCACCCTCGAATGGAACGAACACATCCGGCGCCGTCCAGGCATGTACATCGGAAAGCTGGGCGACGGAAGTTCGGCCGACGATGGCATCTACGTGCTGCTCAAAGAGGTGCTCGACAACTCGATCGACGAATTCATGATGGGATTCGGAAAAACTATCGAAGTCAGCGTAACTGAAAGCGCCGTCACCGTGCGCGACTACGGCCGAGGCATACCTCTCGGCAAAATGATCGACGCAGTCTCAAAAA